>DASRNC010000307.1:0-7377 GCA_035647595.1 Bacillota bacterium
GGATTGGGACTTTATATATTTGTTTTTATCTGAAAGGACCATGGATGGTAGTGAACTGCCAGAGCTTGATGAGCTAAAGATTCGCATACCCGCCATAGTAGGCGGCATGGTTGAGTTTGAAGGAAACCCAGTGGAAGAAGAAGAATACTTGATTGATAAGGCCTTTGTCACAGTCAATTATATCAGCAAGACAGAGGACAATAAAAGAACAAGAGAAGTCCTTATAGTAGACCTTGTTGACGGGATTTGGAAGGTCAGACTTCCACAGTTTTTCAGTCAATATAGGTAATCCTACAGAAAGGAGGGTCAGCAATGAAAAGGTTTATCCGGACATTAAGTCTGATTGTGGTCCTAGCTTTATTAACCGCATGTACAGCAGGGCAAAAGCAGGACCCGGAGGTGACTAGTGAGCCTAATTATACGGTAGAAGACGATGACCATACTAGGTTAAATAGTGCAAATAATGAACGAGATCTACTGACCAGGATAAATACTACGCTCTATTTTTATGACGAGAGTAATGACGTTTTGACCCCCGAAGTTCGTAATATAGTTAAGCCAAACAGCGAAGAAGGCTTATTTAATCAAATAATAAGAAGTCTAGTGAATGGTCCGCAAACCGGAGGATTGCAACCGGTTATTTGGACAGAAACAGACCTGATTAAGGTAGAAAGGGCAGAAAATATTCTGACTGTAAATTTGTCTGGGGACTTTCTAAAATCGGATAATTTACTAATAGCCAGAGTAGCACTAACAAACACTTTAACAGAACTCGAGGGTATTAAATATGTAAAAATTTATATTGATGGTGATGAGCTGACTGATAGTGGTGACAGTGATGGTGATGTTTTGGGACTTTTGACCAAGCATCCCAATAAGATATCCGATATACAGGCCCAGGTAAACATTGATATAAATGATGAGGTTAGATATATAGATAGGGTATTGCATTTTCGCGACAACCAAAGTTCCTATCTCTTGCCTGAGGTAAGGTCAATCAATGTAGCAAACAAACCATACGCCCAGGCCATTGTAGATGAGCTTATCAGAGGCCCAGCTAAGTCGGATGAAGGTATCTATCCGACACTACCCGAGGGTACCTTACTAAATAAGACAGAAACTCTGACCACTGAGGATGGCAATGGGGTAGCATTGTACTTTTCAAATGAGCTGAAGGGAAACTTTAGCGGAGGACCCAAGGCTGAGAAATCTATGCTAGCATCACTCGTATATAGCTTGACAACCCTTCCTGAGATAGGCTTTATCAAGATTCACTATGATGATGGCTCAGGTAACTATATAGATACCCCAATATACTCCGTATCACTACGGAATGTACTGAAGATGGAGCAATTCCCAGACTATGTAGGAAGACGGGTAAGGGTTTATTTTGGAGATTCAGGTAGCGAGTTGTTGGTCCCTGAGTTTAGGGCAGTATCTAGTGATTCGGGTAATATAGCAGAAAAAATCTTAACAGTACTGGCCAGTGATTCAATAAATCCTAATAATGAAAGGGTAATACCCTCTAATATCTTGGCTAGTGATTTTAAGATAAGTGTCACAGGTTCAACTGCAATAGTAATTGTACCTAAAATGTATACAAACCAAGCTAATGACAATACAATTACACGGGATTTATATGCCATAGTGAATTCTATAACCGATCCAGCCAACTCAACCAATATAAGACAGGTGCAATTCGTGCTTGAAGGACAAAAAGATAATATCATAAAGAGAATATCACTTAATGATCCACTTGTGATGAATGCGGCACTTATAAAGGATAAAGAATAAGACCTTTTCTAAAAGGTCTTATTCTCCGCTGCAACTTATTATAAATTAGGAGGTAGCTTGCATGAAAAGACCGATTATTTATGCCCACAGAGGCGCATCTGCATCCGCTCCAGAAAACACGGGGGCAGCCTTCAGGGCAGCACTGGACATGAAGGCAGGTGGCATTGAACTAGATCTTCATCTGTCTAAGGACGGGGAATTGGTAGTTATACATGATGAAAGTGTAAACAGAACCAGTAATGGGTCAGGGTTGGTAAAAGACCTATTACTTGAGGATTTGAGAAAGCTGGACTTTGGCTCGTGGTTTGACAGCAAATTCAAGGATGAAAGGATATTGACATTGGATGAGTGCCTGGATATGCTGAGGGGGTGGGACGGCATTTTAAATGCAGAACTAAAAACTGGGCCCATACTATATAAAGGTATCGAGGAGAAGTTAGTCAATACCCTTAAAGACCATGATATGATAGAAAAATCGATAGTGTCATCTTTTAACCACTACAGCTTACTTCTAGTAAAACAGCTTGAACCACAGATAAAAACGGGGACATTGTATATGGCAGGTCTTGTAGAGCCATGGGAATACGCTAAAAAAGTTGGCGCCGAAGCTATCCATCCCTACTTTCCCAATATATTACCCCCCATTGTAGAAGGCTGCAAAGAAAATGGCATAATGATGAACCCTTTTACTGTAGATGAACCAGCCCATATTGCAGCTATGGCTAGAGCCGGTGTAGATGGGATAATAACTAATGTACCAGACCTAGCGATAAAGACAATAAGTGATTTGACATGAAGATACTAGGGTATTTAAATACGTATAGATAGCAGGTCTATAACTTGGCGGCATAGGGCCAAACCCATATATTAAGCATTGTAGGAGGAGAAATATGGTTAATGAGCCAGGCCTGGAAAAGGGCGAGAGGCACCACCGTATAGGGTGGGCATTATTTTTACCAGTATTCCTAATTATACTAGGGCTAGTCACAAGTGGTTTTGTATCCCGCTCCATAGAAGAAAAGCAGGTAAGTCAAGCCGAGGAAGAGTGGATAGGCCATATGCAGTCCATTGTTGATAGGGATGAATTTTATCCTGGTCTTTACCTAGATGGCATCCACCTAGAAGGCATGACCTACGATGAAGCAAGTGACATTTTCCAGCAAAGGGCCTTGGATATGCTCAATAAATACAAAATAGAACTAGAGTATGAAGACCAAAGCTGGGTATTTGATTCAACAAATATAGGGGCTCATATAGATTGGAAGGAAAAGCTGGATGAGATCTACCAGCAGGGTAGAAAGGGCAATCTTCAATCTAGGTATTACATTATACAGCATATAATGAATCAGGAAATACATAAAGAAACCACACTTACTATGGATATAAGCATGCTTCAAGATGAAATTATAGGGATTGCAGACAGCCTATATATAGAGGCTGTTGATGCAAATATAGATTTTGACCCCCAAGCAGAGATTAAATTTTCAAATCTCAAGTCTGAGAAGGCTGGCCAAAGGGTTGATGGAAGGAAATTGCATCTTGAGGTAGAGGAGAAATTTCTTGAAGTTAAGGCAGGGGCTACCCCTGAACCGATAATAATAGAGCCTGAACCGGTCAAACCAAGCTTTTATGCCAAGGACCTAAGCAAGGCTACAGATTTAATAGTTTCCTATTCAACTGGTCTAGGAAATAGCACAGCAAACAGGATACACAATATAGTGTTTTCCCTAAGCAAAGCCAATGGAATGAGGCTTAATCCTGGGGAGGTATTTTCCTTCAATGATGTTGTCGGTTCAAGATCAAAGAGTAGGGGTTTTTTGCCTGCACCTATCATAATGCCAGACAAGAGCCTACAGGATGGCTACGGTGGCGGAGTATGCCAATCTTCAACAACCATGTTTAATGCAGCAGCTCTAGCGGGACTAGAGATTGTTGAAAGAAGCCACCATTCTTATCCAGTCTCATACATACCAAAGGGTTATGACGCAAGCGTTTATTATGGCAGCATTGACCTAAAATTCAAGAATAACAAAGAAAGCCCTGTATACATAAATTCCTATCAGAAAGGCAACCGGGTATATGTTGAAATTTACGGTGAAAAGGTACCCAACAACCGTTATTATAAGCTTGAGACGGAGCTGTTATCCGAAGAACCCATGCCAGAGCCTAAAAGGATAGAGGATAAGAAGGGCAAGTATGTAACGGAAGCCGGCAAGAGTGTAGTCCATGCAAGGTCAAGAGCGGGCTACAAGCTAAATACCTACAGGGTATTATATGAGGGTGATAAAAAGATTTCATCCAAGCTTTTGGTCAACAATTACTATAGGCCAATTGAGGGCATAATCTATTATAAGCCAGCTAAATCAGATTAGAATGACTGATTGATAGCAGGATATGATCTACAAGGAAGGGAGTATCGAGATGGAGCAAATCCGCATTACAATAGGAGAGGAACAATTTCCGGTCAAGGAAGGGATGGCCGTAAAGGACCTACTAAAAGAAGTGAAGGAAGCTGATAGTAGTAGGGTGGTCGCTGTTAAGGTTAATAACCAGCTTAGGGAGTTAAACTTCGTCCCACAAGGGGATTGTGATATAGAGCTTATTGATATTAGGAGAAAGGACGGGCAAAGGATATATATAAGAAGTCTAGTATTTGTCTTTATACGTGCCTGCAGGGACTTGTTTCCTGGCATTGAGGTATCAGTTGAGCATTCCTTTGGGGGTGGCCTATATTGTGAGGTCCATGGAGGAACTACTCTCTCACCCAGGCAGGTTGATAAAATACAGCAAGAGATGAAAAGGATCATCGATTTAGATGAGCCCTTTGAAAAAATAGATGTTCCCCTGGCTGAGGCAGAAGAGATTTTTAAGCAGATGGGCTTTTTAGACAAGCTTGATATCCTTAAATATAGGCCGGAGGATAGGATATCTTTGTACAAGTGTGGATCCATGACTGACTACTTGTATGGTTATATGGTCCCTTCCACTGGCTACCTTAAGGAGTTTGCACTTAAGTTTTACCTGCCTGGTGTTGTATTAAGGTATCCTGGTGCATCAAGCCCAGGGGAGCTGGCGCCCTTTGTGGATAGCCCCAAGCTTTTTACTGTATTTCGCAAGTCTGAGAAATTTGCCCGTATCATTAACATAGAAAATGTTGCTGAGTTAAATGAAAGTATTGAACAGGGCATGAGTGGAGATATTATTAGGATTTGTGAAGCCCAGCATGAGAAAGAGATTGCCTTTATAGCTGATGAAATTGCAGAGCAAAGAGACCGGATTAGGCTAGTTTTGATAGCAGGACCCTCATCCTCAGGAAAGACTACATTTGCCCAACGACTCAGGGTACAAATGATGGTAAATGGGCTCCACCCCGTGCCCATATCCATGGACAACTATTACCTCAATCGAGGGGATATTCCATTAGATGATCGTGGTGACAAGGACTTAGAGTCCATTGATGCCATAGATCTAGAGTTATTCAACGAGCAGATGACAAGGCTGATACAGGGTCAGATGGTAGAGCTACCACATTACAATTTTTCCACAGGTAAGAGGGAGTTTTTAGGGCAAGAGATAAGGGTTAATGAAGACCAGCCGATCATTGTCGAGGGCATTCACGGACTTAATGAAAAGCTTACTGAGATGATTCCAAGAGAAAATAAGTACGAAATATATATAAGTGCCCTTACCCAACTTAACGTGGACCACCACAATAGAATACCTACTACTGATACCAGGCTCATAAGAAGAATGGTTCGAGACTACCATTACAGGGATACAGCCATAGAGGATACACTTGATATGTGGTCATCAGTGAGGCGGGGAGAAGAGAAATATATATTTCCCTATCAGGAGGCTGCGGATGTAATGTTTAATTCCGCACTTGTTTATGAACTTGCAGTCTTAAAACCATATATCTTAAGCCTTCTGGAGGCCTTCCCTGAAAACCATAGGTATTATAATGAAGTAATAAGATTAAGGAAGTTCCTAAAGTATTTTGTCAACCTTAGCCCCACAGACATACCAAACACATCACTCTTAAGGGAGTTTATCGGGGGCAGTAGCTTCCATGACCAAGAGTAGATTTTTTGTAATTAGTCTGCCTAGCCACTATAGGCAAAAAAATGAAAGACGAGGAAATCTATCATGCAGGCTAAAGACTGAGGCGTGAAAAAACTATCCTAACCTTAAAAATAAGGAGAACTAGAATGAAGACACTACAAAGGCTAAGCCTTGTACTTATAATGACTTTGTTGTTTATAACACTAGCATCATGCTCGCTAGATTTCAGAGACCAAGCCAGCGAAAGCCCCACACCAATAGGACCTGGCTTTACACCCGGCCCCATTCTGGAGCCAACTCCTGAACCTCCAAGAGGCACCACTAGCCTTAAGCTGCGGGCAGTAGGCGATATACTTATGCATATGCCCCTGGTAAATGCAGCTAGTACGGCTGATGGCTATGACTTTAGACATTTTTTTGATGATATCAAGCCTTATCTTGAGGGTGCCGATATAGCAATGGCCAACCTGGAGACAACCATAAGTAACAATGAAAAGGGTTATGGCGGATATCCTATGTTTAGAACACCAGAAGAGATATTAGGTGCCCTATCATATGCTGGATTTAACCTAATAACTACGGCCAATAACCACAGCTTTGACGGTAGGGAGTTTGGTGTAGTAAACACCCTGGACAAGCTTGACCAATACGGATTAATGTATACAGGAACAGCCCGTAGCCAAGAGGAGCGGGACTCCCTATTACTAATAGAGGAAAATGATATAAGGGTAGGCGTCTTAGCCTATACATATGGTACAAATGGGATGGAGGTTACCATACCTGAGTCAAAGAGAGGTTTTATGGTAAACCTCATCGACAAGGATATGATTAAGGATGATGTCAAGCGGGCCAGAGGGGAAGGTGCAGAGGTCATAATCGTTGCTATCCACTGGGGAGATGAGTATGCAAGGAATCCTAATAGCAATCAAGAGGAATTGGCTGATTTTCTGATATCCCTAGGTGTTGATGTAATAATGGGTAGCCACCCCCATGTACTACAGCCCATAGAAAAAAGAAGAGTAGAGCTAGAAGACGGCAAGACAAGGGATGTGGTTTTGGTATATTCCCTGGGCAACTTTATATCCAACCAGATAGATAACCAGCTATATCCTGAATTTCAGTATACTGACAGTGGGGCAATAGTTGAGCTTGATATAGTAAAGGACTATGACCAAGACAAGATATATCTTGACAATATTGCATATACCCCTACATGGGTATATCGCTATGGGCGAGAGGGGGGCTACGATTATCGCGTGCTTCCCGTTGGTAGCTATATAGACGAGGATCTAGGTAGTGTAGCGCAGCAACGAATAAATGAAGTATGGAATGAGACTACAAACCATCTCGGCTCAGAGGATTTTACTATTATTGAGTAGGAGCAACCACTAAGCTGCCTATACCAATATGAGGGGTTATAGAATAAAATAAGCCCGGTATACGGGCTTATCCACAGTCTTACAGTTGACCTTCTATTCGCTTGTAGTGCTTTAAAAATATATTCACCATGAATATATATAT
>DASRNC010000308.1:0-2161 GCA_035647595.1 Bacillota bacterium
CCTAAATAACATACTGTATAATAAATATCAATGTCTGTACAAACTCTGTACTTATTTCTAAATCATTTGACAGGTAAACAAGGAGGTGTAAAGCCAGTTTTTATTGGTGTGAATTCTACCACAACAATAAGGACAGGTGAATTAGTAGTGATAAAAACAAAAAACCTTAGCAAGAGCTTTAAAGATGTGGAAGCGGTAAAGGATGTGACTTTCACAGTAAACAAGGGTCAAATTGTCGGCCTTTTAGGTGAAAACGGTGCTGGAAAGACCACTACGCTCAGAGTGCTTGCCACTATGCTAAAGCCTACGGCTGGTAGTGCCATGGTGAATGGCTATGACATTGTCAAGCAAGCCAACGATGTTAGACGCGATATAGGCATTTTATTCGGTGGTGAAGTAGGGCTCTACGATAGGCTTACAGGTAGGGAAAACATTGACTACTTTGCCAAGCTGAATGGCCTGAATCAAGAAGAGGCCGATAGCAGTATAGAAGAGCTGGTCCAAGACTTTCAGATGCAAGAATACATAGACAAAAGAGTTGGCAAGTATTCTAGAGGTATGAAGCAGCGAGTCGCTATTTCTCGCTCCATAGTACATAAACCGACCGTCATGCTCTTTGATGAACCCACAGTAGGACTAGATGTCTCAGCAGCAAAGATCGTTCATGATTTTATACTAAAGTGCAAGGCTGAAGGCAGGGCTATTATTTTTTCCAGCCATACCATGCAGGAGGTCGAAAGACTGTGCGACAGGATTATTATGATACACAAGGGTTCTATCATAGAGGATGGTAGCAAGGATAGCCTAATGCAGAAATACTCCAACAATGATATGGAAGAAATTTTCTTGGAACTGGTAGGTGATGAAAAATGAGCATAATATCTATAGTGCTAAAAAAAGAACTTAAGGACATGTTCAGAGACAAGAAGACAATAATAGCCTCTATCCTGATACCCCTTTTAATGTATCCAGTCCTCTTTGGTATCATGGGCCGTGGCATACAGGGTAGTATGGATTTTGTTGATGAGGGCTTTGAAATAGGGATGGTTGACAAGGGAAATAGCTCCCTCGGACAATTTATTGAATCCCAAGACAATATAACAAGTGTAGAAACAGATGACCTTAGGCAGGCTGTTAGTGAGGGGCAGCTTTTAGTGGCTGTCGAGATATCAGAGGACTTTGATGAGCTCATGTCCACCGAAGGCGTTTCCAAGGTAAAGATAATTTATGATGATACAAGTCAAAGGTCCAGCATGGCCTTATCTCATATAAATGAGCTGGTCACCCAGTATTCAAAAAATATAGTTACACTGCGTCTACAGGAGAGAGATATTGATGCATCCATATTGACTCCAATAGAGACAATCGCAGAAACCTCTGAGAAAGAGGAGAGCGGCTTTGGTGCCATGATGCTATCCCTCCTGCTCCCCATGATGCTTATGCTATTTGCTGCAACAGGTCCAGTAGCGTCAGCAACTGACCTGGGAGCTGGCGAAAAGGAAAGGGGTACGCTTGAACCACTATTGACCACACAGGCAAATAGGCTTTCTCTCTTGTGGGGCAAATTTTTAGCCATTACCTTCATGGGGGTCTTAACCTCTATCGCCTTTATATCAGGCTTAGGGATTTCTATGAAGATTTCCCCAGAGGCCTTTGGCTATGGTGTAGATAACGTAAGCCTTAGTCTACAGCCAAGTGCCCTGATAATAATTGCCCTATTCACAGTCCTACTTACCATGGTGTTTGGTGCACTGTGCCTGGCTGTTAGCATTTACGCAAGGTCCTTTAAGGAGGCCCAGACCTACCTAACACCCTTTAGCATGATTGGTCTTTTGGGCTTTACCTCCTATATCATAGAACCAAAAACCATGTCACCTGGCCTACTCCATATACCCCTAATAAATATAGTGGCTGTACTCAAGGAGCTTACACTGGGTATATACGACCTGACCCATATATTGATAGTCCTAGGGTGGATTGTTGTATATATAGTCGCCGCAATAACCTTTGCCAGGTATATGTTTAGCAAGGAATCAGTTATATTTAGAACTTAAGTCTGTCCTACTAAGCTGGACCCATGCAGGGCCCAACTTAAAAAGCTCCTGCCCTTCTTTATGGGTGGGAGCTTTTTTATGCTTTTATCTATTTTTAAGAATATATA
>DASRNC010000309.1:0-2103 GCA_035647595.1 Bacillota bacterium
ATATTTGTTGGTTAGTTACGGAACTACCGGCAGGATTTGTAAAAGCACAGTATTAAATGCACGAAAAAAGGGAATAAAACTAGGACTAATCCGTCCTATTAGCCTATGGCCTTATCCAGAAAAAGCTTTCTTGCCCTATAAAGACAAGGTAAAGGGTATAGTAACCGTTGAATTAAATACTGGGCAAATGATAGAGGATGTAAGGTTGGCTGTAGAATGTAAGATGCCTGTACACCTGTATAGGAGACAAGGTGGCATGCTGCCAACAGAACATGAAATATTGGACTTTGTTGAAAATAAGTTTAATTTATTATCAAAGGAGGAGGTCTAAAGATGAAAAAAGTATTTAGCAGATCCAAGGGCTTATCAGATGTACCTTTTTCCTTTTGTCCCGGATGTACCCATGGGATTATCATGAGACTGGTTGCCGAAGTTTTAGAAGAACTAGATATAATCGAGGATACAATAGGAGTATCACCCGTGGGCTGTGCCGGATTTTGTCAGAATTTTTTTACCTGTGATTTTGTAGGAGCTGCACATGGTAGGGCACAGGCGGTAGGTACGGGGATAAAAAGATCCTTGCCTGAGAGAATTGTCTTTACTTACCAGGGGGATGGAGATATTGCTGCTATAGGGACACAACATGCTATCCATGCAGCTGCCAGGGGCGAAAAGCTTACCTCAATTATGGTGAATAATGCTATATACGGAATGACTGGTGGACAAATGGCACCTACCACATTAGAGGGGATGAAAACTTCTACCAGCCCTTATGGTAGGAACATACTTGCTAATGGTTATCCCATAGATTTTCCAAAAGTTATTGCCAACCTTGAGGGGGCTGTTTATGTTGCTTCTGTTTCAGTGGACACCCCTAGGAATATTCAACAAGCAAAAAAAGCCATTAAAAAAGCCTTTAAAGTGCAGCAAGCAGGGCTTGGTTTTGCGTTAGTAAGTGTATTATCCACATGTCCGACCAACTGGGGTATGACGCCTGTAGATAGCCTGAAATGGTTACGAGAAAATATGATGCCAGTTTACCAGATGGGTGAATTAAAGGTAGCTGAGGAGGTAAAAAGCTTATGATGGATAGAGTAATACTCGCAGGATTTGGTGGTCAAGGTGTTATGTTTATTGGTAGAGTTTTAGCTTATGCTGGAATGGTTTCCGACTTAAACCTTTGTTGGATACCTTCCTACGGGCCAGAAATGCGGGGAGGCACTGCCAACTGCTCCGTAATACTATCAGATGAAGAAATACATTCACCTGTTATTGACTTTGCTGATGGTGCAATTGTTTTGAATAAACCAGCCTATGACAAGTTTGCACCCCGTATTAAACCGGGTGGAGTCTTGATAGTAAATTCATCATTAGCAAAATTGGACGAAAAGAGAAAAGATATAAAAATTATCGAAATCCCTGCTACAGATATGGCTAGCGAGATGGGTAATGTCGGTATAACTAATATGGTTTGTCTTGGTGCCCTACTACCAAGTCTTCAGTTAATCGATTTAGATAAGGTGAAAAAAGCTATGAAGGAATTAACAGAGAAAAGACCAGAATTATTTGAACTTAATTTAACAGCTATAAATAAGGGCATAGATTTTATTAAAAACTCAACGAAATAGAACCAATTTTCCTCCCTTGAATATACTATAGTATACTATGTTACCATGGTATAATTATAAAACTTATATCAAGGAGGAGAGAAGATTATGTTCTACACCTATTTTAGTCAGTCGCAATGTCCACAGGGTACAATGCCCTATATTGTTCAATCGGGTGATACCTTTTATAAATTAGCAGCTAGGTTTAATACCACTGTGGAAGCAATTATAGCGGCTAATCCTGGGGTTAATCCTAACATGTTAATGGTTGGACAGCAAATTTGTATACCGGGAACCACACCACCGCCTACTACATGTCCAAGCGGAACCACAGCTTATACAGTAAGGGCAGGCGATACATTTTTCTCAATTGCTAGAGCACATAATGTATCGGTTGATGCTTTGATAGCAGCTAATCCGGGAGTTAATCCTGATAGGTTACAGATTGGTCAAATTATATGCATACCAGGGACCACACCACCGCCTACTACATGCC
>DASRNC010000310.1:0-3655 GCA_035647595.1 Bacillota bacterium
GCCCACAATTATAGCTCCTATCAGATGATTTGTCAGCCTAGAAACTTGTTTTAGCCTGCTCTTATGTTATAATTGTTATTAGCCTTCAATTAATACCAAATAAATGGGAGGAAACTTCCGAAGAAAAGAGGTAGATATGTGATCAAACGCAAACGCAGTAGAGAAGTGTCCCTCCAAAGAGCTTCAGAATTAGCTGACAAGACTCAAGAATTTCTGCAAGCGAAAAAAACATCCCAAAAGGAATGGATATTCAGAAAGACTATAATAGGGCCAAGCAAAACTTGCTGGATATTTTCAATGCAGGAGAGGAGGACTGGAATGATTGGCACTGGCAGCTTGATAATACTATAAGAGACACAGAAACCTTGAGTAAGATACTTAATCTTACTGACGAGGACAAGTACGTTTTGGATAGGCTATCACAAAAATATCGTTGGGCGGTATCTCCCTACTATGCAAGTCTTATGGATCCTAATGACTCCTTTGATCCAATTAGACTTATGGGACTGCCTTCTATAGCTGAAGAATTATATGACAAGGGCGAAATAGACCCCATGGGTGAGGAATATACTAATCCAGCCGGTGCTATAACAAGACGTTATCCTGACCGCCTTATTATAAATGTCACAAACCAATGTGCTAATTACTGTAGACACTGCCAGAGAAGACGTAATATTGGCCAAGTGGACAGGCATAGGTCAAAAAAATTGCTTGAGGATTCTATCAATTATATTAAAAACAATGCTGAGATCCGTGATGTGTTGATAACAGGGGGCGATGCCCTAATGCTAGAGGATGATGTTTTAGATTGGCTAATTGGCAGTATAAGGGCCATACCACACGTTGAGATTATCCGTCTAGGTACACGTACTCTTGTTACCCTCCCCCAGAGGATAACACCCGACCTATGTAATATACTGAAAAAGCATCATCCTCTGTATATTAACACCCATGCTAACCACCCCAAGGAAATCACACAGGATGTTAAAAAGGCGACTGATATGCTTTCATCTAGTGGCATACCACTGGGAAATCAAATGGTTCTACTAAATGGAATAAACAATGAAAAGTTTTTGGTTCAGTGTCTCAATCACGAGTTATTAAAGGTTCGTATACGCCCCTATTATATTTTCCACCCCAAGCTAGTCAAGGGGACAGGGCACTTCCTATGCTCTATAGATGACGGCATAGAGATTATAGAACACCTAAGAGGACATACATCAGGGATGGCTATCCCAACCTATATAGTAAATGCACCAGGTGGTGCTGGAAAAACACCCATACTCCCAAGTTATTTGATATCTAGAGGTCATAATTCAGTGACAATCCGTACCTGGGAGGGTAAGATTTTTGATTATAAGAACCCTCCAACCAGGGATATTCATAAATTAATTGAAGAAGCCAAGAATAGAATACTGGCTAATAAAGACCAGTAGAAGAATACTGTGTAAACCAGATATCCTATGGGCATCAGGACTTATTATAAGCTTGATGCCCATTTCCTTGGCTTTTTTACGTTTTACTAATCCAAATGATACAGTGTGGGTAAGAAGGCTCTTATGGTTCCCTATCACCTGTAACGACTGCATTCATCTTTTGCAGCGCTTGATAGGTGTTCTCCCCAACAATCCCATCCGCTACTAAACCATAGTCTTCTTGAAAGTTTATAACAGCATCTCTAGTAGCCTCAGTATATTGGTCATCTAGTGGACCTGAATAATAGCCCAACCGTTGGAGTATGTCTTTAACAGTTCTTATATCGCTACCCGGCTCTACGCCCAAGAAGAGGACTCTACCAGTGGAAACCGTACCTGTAATGTTAACCTGGGTACCCAGAGGTACTATATCGTACAATCCTATAACATCCTCGTTGGTCATGCGGATACAGCCATTACTTGCTGCTGTCCCTATGGACTCCGGCGAGTCTGTACCATGTATCCCATAGCCGCCCCAGGGTATGCTCAGCCTCATCCAACGGGCGCCAAAGGGGCCTCCCGGATTCTCGGTTTTTTGTATTATTCTCCAGGTTCCAATAGGTGTTGGAGTCAATGGTTTACCTACAGCTACTGGATAATCGTTGATAAGTAGATCATCCTCATAAAGTATAAGCTCCAGCTCATCTATATCTATACTTATTGTGTATTGGTTATCAAACAACTCAAATGACTGAGCACTAAGGCCTATTGCATTCCATGTTTGAGGTCCCACTACCCCATCTGCAACAAGACCTAGTTCCAGCTGGAAGTCTCTGACCGCTCCTATAGTGTCGCTATCATATATCCCATTAATGGACCCATCATAAAAGCCTAGCTCCGTCAATCGTTGCTGGACATTTGTTACATCGATGCCCTCCATAAGTGGATCCATCAACCTTAGATACCTACTTGCATATGACATATAAATCACCTCACCTATATCCTATGACAAGTGGTAAAAAAGTGAACTGCAATACCTGTAAATTCATAACTAATGGTCAAGCTATAAAATAGTCCCTATGCACCCCCCCTCACTATTTGCATAAAATATTAGGCGGGTATAATACCAGGCTGTGTGGAAATAATTAACTTGTGTGATTGTTGCTATGCGAGCATCAGGAGGCTATCGGCGTGAATTATATAACTGTCATATGCGATTTAGTTGCATCAAGGCAGCTAGATAATAGGGAAGAAATACAATATAAGCTAATAGATACTCTAAAGGAAGCTAACAAACGATATTCCATGGATATAGTAGCTCCATTTGTAATTACAATAGGAGACGAATGGCAGGGACTACTTAGGTATCCATGCGATTATGATATGGTGTTGGCCTTTTTTAAGAAAAACCTATCCCCAGTGCAGTTTAGGTGTGGAATAGGTATAGGCGAAACATCTATACATGATTTCGAACTAACTGTAAACCAACTAGACGGACCCTCGTTCTACAAGGCCAGACAGGCTATTGTATTGGCAAAAAAGCACGTCCATTCATTGGTCCTTATAAAGTAGACAATAGACCAACTTCCCTGATCAAAAAGCCTATAACAACTGCTATTAGCAGGCTTAGGAAGCTGCCTATAATAAAATATTCGACAAAAACATCATCCTCAAACTTTTTAAATCGTGCTATGGACTTTACTGCAATCAAAAAACCGACTATAGCCTCCATATGGACAGCTATGGAGAATATGATGATAGTTCTCTCAAGTATACCTATAATAAAACCACCATCGAAGACCCTACTCCCCCGGTCTCCCCTCCCCTGCTTGTCGTTAACCTTTGCTCTTGTATCTTCTATATCCTTGCTTGGTTTTTCATTGGATGGCCTATACTTTAGCCATCCAATAAACATTCTTATAAAGGAACCTGCCACTGGAATACCAAGTAGCAGCATTATCGCTAACAAAACTATTCTATTTCCACTTATAATAAATTGCCAACTATAATAACCATGTATGAGCTGTCTTAGCCCGTATACAAGCGCAGACGCCCCTGTTGCAGCATAGTCAACAAACCAAGAAATAAGAAAAATAATAATGACATGTACAAGCTGATCACCTATAAACAAAAATATATTATTTAAATATCTTGGATACTTCCTTATTACCGCTGCCTTTACTAGATCAATGATTAGGTGTGATATAAACACAAGTATACCTACTACAAGTGAGTAAATA
>DASRNC010000311.1:0-3277 GCA_035647595.1 Bacillota bacterium
CGTGTAAGGACCCGCCTGGACTTATTGTCCTTACCCTTATACTCCTAGTCACCGCCCCAATATCAAGGTGTTTCCATTTGTAAAACTCGTCCTCTTCCATGGCTTGATCGATTTTTTGATATTGCCCACTTGAATCCATAAACCAAACATGGTAGGAGCCGTTTTCACCGAGACCACAATAATAGGTCAGCCTCGATACATAGGCCTCCTCCGGCAATTCTATTATAAACCCGTCCGATAGATCTTCTGCCTGCCATTGTGTCTCTGGGACCTCAAAGCCACCTAGGTTAATAAAGGCTATAACAAGGTATACAAGGGTCATTACGGCCATAATAATGACATCTTTTCTCTTTAATCTAAGCTTCCAGTGGCCTGTCTCTTCTTTATCTACTTCTGGCTTTGCCGCCCCACTCCCACCCCCTATAGGGTCATCGTCAACCCCTATAGGGTCATCGTCAACCTCTATAGGGTCATCGTCAACCTCTATAGCCTCATCATCAGGGGGTTTACCTATCCCAGGGAGGTCGCTAACCTTGCCGGAGACGCCGATACGCCAAGACCATATGGCAACCGCTATTAAAAGAAGCACGTTGATTATAGAGATGATAATCAATGCCACCGAATCCCCATAGGCCTGGTCTCTCATATAGACATGGGGGTCGCCCGTACGTAGCATTTTCTCTAGGACAACATATATATTAGCAAAGACGGTTATAGAGGATATACCATAAAAAATCAGGCTCCACTTGTCTTTTGTTAAAACAAAGATGGCCAGTAAAAAGAACATAACAGGGAACATATACCTTTCGTGCATCCTAACAGAAAGTACAAAGACACCCAGGCTTAGCAAAAGACCTCCTAAGTATGGCAGGTGCTTGCCCTTCCCCCTTATATAAACCAGCCCAGTATAGGCAAGGGTCATGAATATAAAGATAAAACCCCATATCATATAGCTAAATAATATAAAGGTCTCGCTATCCTGCTTTAGGTTGGCACCCACCATGCCAAAAAAGTTGAAGGCATTTAATGAGGCATAATTGTAGTGGCTTGCCGTATTCAGGTAAAGGTCAAACAGCCACTTAGGACCCTCTACTATCATAAAGGGCAAGGTCAGTATAATAGTCGTCCCGATACCGTAGGCAAGAGTTTTTAAAAGTAGCTTGACATCCCGGCGCTTTAAAAAGGCGAAAAGCACAACAGGCATAAGGATTAGGCCCTGGGGCTTTGTTAGGATTGCTGCTGCAAAGGGGAGGGCACAAAGCTGAGGCCTATCTGAATCCATTAGATAAAAACCAGCTGCTAACAGCATTACAAGAAAGGAATCCACCTGCCCCCACATGGCAGTATCAATCAGGACTGCCGGATTGAAGGCATATAGGGCTGCGACAGCTACGGGCCATGAGCCCGCCAATCTTTTTACAGCCAGCCTATATAAAATATAAGCAGTTGCCAGGTCTGCCAGTATTGATGGCAACTTTAAAAGTACTATATAGGCACTTTCTCCGCCTGAAAAGCCTAGAAGCCTACCTACCGCTCCAATGAAACTTAGGATGTATATATAAAAGGGGGGATAATCAAGAAAGGAAGCATTGCTATAGATATGAAGTAGGTCATTGGCACCCTGCTGCGACCAGTAGGAGAACAAACCAATATCAGATGAAAAGTGCAAGTTAAGTGGTGCTAATACTAGCCTTAAGACAAAGGCAATCCACAAAACCGGACCTATAGAAAAAAGCTTAGACTTTGAAGCAAGTGTATTGGTCCTGCCCCCTATATTGTTTTTTATATAAATAAACCCCATGATAAAGATGTTAAATGATATAAACGCGACTGTGCCCAATGTATTCAACCCTTCCTCATATTACAATTAATTATCACTTCTTTTAAAGACAAAGAGCCTACTTCCGGTAAAATTGACTGCCAAAGCACTAAGGGTGGCTATTAGCTTGCCTAGGTATTCATTTAAGCTGGGTCCGCCCTCAACTAGGTAGTTAATTACCAGGGTAGATAGGCCAAGTGATAGGAGGTTGACCACGACAAACCTTACTACCTCCCTTAAGCTTGACTTATTTCGCATTTTAAATGTCCATCGCCTGTTGAAAAAATAACTATTTACTACGCCACAGGAGTAAGACAGGACGTGACTCACCGTTGGTTCAAGCCTGACAAGTCCGGTTAGAAGGGCAAATACTCCAAAATCCACCAGGGTATTCATGCCTCCAACAAGGGAGAACTTTAAAAGTTCCTTTATTCTTGCCCTCATCCCTTTAAAACCCCTATTGTCATCCATCCCTTGCGCCCTCTTTATTGTTGGCAGTCTTCTTGTCTTCCTCATTTCTAAATCCTACTTCTTCTCTTACTATATAGAGGGGTCTTCCCTTTACTTCCTCATAAATTCTGCCAACATACTCGCCAATGATCCCTAATATTATTAGTGTAATACCATTAAAAACTATATTGACTGCTATAGTCGAAGCCCAGCCACTAACTGTAGTATCAGTAAAAAACCCCTGATATAGGACGTATATAAGATATAAAAAACCAGATACGGATAAGACAAAGCCAAGATAAGTTGCTAGCTTTAAGGGCTTGTAGGTAAATGAAAAAATCCCGTCCGCCGCAAACTTGAGCATCTTTCTAAGGGGATATTTTGTCTCTCCAGCAAAGCGTTCGTCCCTGTCATATTCTACTGCCGTTTGCTTAAAGCCCACCCAGCTTACCATGCCACGCAAGAATCGATTTCTTTCATTAAGGCATTTCATTGCATCGCAGACCTTCCTGTCGATTAACCTAAAGTCTCCAGTATCCTTGGGTATAGAATCATTGGTTAGCAGGCCTAATATCCGGTAATAAAAATATGCTGTAACCTTTTTAAATATGGTTTCGCCTTCTCTTTTCTTTCGCTTGCCATAGACAACCTCATAGCCTTGCCGCCATTTATCGAGCATTTCAAGTATAACCTCTGGTGGATCCTGAAGGTCAGCATCTATAATTACTACTGCTTGCCCTACGGAATAGTCAAGTCCTGCAGTGACAGCTATCTGGTGACCAAAGTTGCGTGAAAAGTCAATGAGCTTTATCCTGCTATCAGCCCTTGCCATATCTCCTATGATATTTGCAGACTTATCCTTGCTACCGTCATTTACAAATATCAATTCGTAGTTATCGCCCGAACCATCCATGACCTTTTTAAGGCGTTTGCAGGTCTCTGCGATAACCTCTTCTTCGTTGTACATGGGTACTACTATCGAGCATATTACTTCCCTATCCATAGTAT
>DASRNC010000312.1:0-2615 GCA_035647595.1 Bacillota bacterium
TCACCACCGCTTAGCCTATTGGCACAGCCTCTTACCGATTCATTGCGCCCTTGGGCTACCAGCATTTCCCTCATTAGCCTTCTGGTCTCCTCCTGGGTAAAGGCCCTGCCAATGGCATCGCTTGTAAAGATCACATCAGAATCCTCAACCCTTGCATTATCATTAGTAACCTTATTATTCTCGTGGGCATGGATATACCTATAATAGTAGTTTCTAATGGTGTTTGCCTTTAGGCCTGAACGCTTTGCGACAGCCTCAAAGGCTCGAATAATTGGAATCCTGCCTTCTCTAGCCTTACCTATCTCCTCCTTCATTATAGACATTAGCTCAGGTTGGAGCGTCTGTCTTTCATCAGTAGCCATATCCTGATAAAGGGATTGTCCTTTTTCCAATTGCTTTCTCCTCCTTATGTACACCTGTTACTATGTGTGTAACAAAATTCTATGTATATTATTCTCAATATCTGTAAGATTTATTCCAATAATATACCTATATTCCGATGCTTTTGTACATAAGTGTGAAATAAATATATGTTGCGTGATTTTTGCTCCTATACAAGCGAATAAAAAACAGGATGCCTTTTATCTAGCACCCTGTATTTTTAAATATTTATCTTAACAGTATTTAATTTTGTTTCCCTTTATGCAGTCTTGCGGATTTTCTTGAACCACTTTTTGATCTGGTCTCTACTCATGTATACGAGTGTTCCAATTATGGCTAGGCACAAGAGGGCAATTACAATCAGTATTGTCTTTAGTACGTTAGTATTCCTGACCTTACCGGGGTTTACCACTGTAATGGTGAGAGTGTCGCTCTCAGCTGTAAAGAGGTCATTGTCCTCCCCATACCCCTGTACAACAACCCTAAATGACTCTGTCTCCTCCATCCTAAATGAAGTTATTTCCAGGCGCTGTTCTTCCCCGGGCTCAAGAACAATTATTTCCCTTATGGTCATCTCCCTGTCCATAAGAGTAAATTTTAAATTGCTCAGGGGTTCTGTGCCTGTGTTTTTGACTATGCATTCCATTTCTATTGTGCCAGGATTCTCAAGTTCCTCCACGTTGGCATGGAGGACCATGGCAAGCTGGTGCTTGACTCCACTTTCTTGTACATTGATAGTTATACCTGATGCAGAATACTCGTATGGCGTGCCTGACAATGAGTCAACGGCCTTTAGTTTTGTCTGGCTAACCACGTTATCCTCAATGGTAAACTCCTGGGTCTCTATGGTTTCATCCCCAGCTAGGAGCTCATCGATTATAGCAACGTCTCCCATTTCAGGTTCTTCTATAAGTATATTTTTAATATCAACATTTCCGACATTTCTAATGGTATACCGTATCTCAAAGGGCTGGCCTGCAACTATGCCTGTAGGTATATCGCGCAAAATTTCTACTCTGGGCTCAAGCTTGCTGAGGATAAACTGATCGTTACCTACAGCCTTGGCTCCCTCATCCCCCTCTCCCTCTACCCTAACATTGTATGTCTTATCAGGACTAACCCTTGTAGAGAGGTTTCTGGATAGCTCATCACCCGGTGTCAAAACTCCTTGGGAGGAATACACAGTATCGCCGTTCCAGTCAAATACCTTGATATTCCTTAGGTTTGTGTTACCAATGTTTTTGATAACTAGTGTGATATCCATAGTTGTTTCCCCGGATATGGCATTGTTAGCAGGTGCGGCCTTGATTGAAATACCAGAACTCCTGGCTGCATTTGAAACATTTAGGTTTACGGTATTGGTCTCTATTCTTTTTTCTCCATCACGAACACCTAGGGGGTCAGTATAGTTAAGCCCTATAACACCCTCCGTGCCCTTTTCCATCTTGATGGTCTTTCTTATTGTCACCTTCACGCCTGGTGCTAGTGAGTCTATTGTTCCTAGTTGGCCAAGGTCTTTGTCTACTACGATAATGTTTTCAACTGGAACATTTGACTTGGATTCGACTATAAGGGTAAAGGTCACGGAATCATTCATAAATACACTACCACTTTTGTCTGCTGTATAGGCTACATCAAAATCGGTGTGGATAGGGTCTACATTAACTGTAGCACCCTGGTGTATTATTTCATTTGTGTCTTTGTTTATAACATGATATTTAAATTCAAGCTTTTGTCCAGTATCTTTTTTTTCTCCATCTCGCGTGACACGCTTTCCTCTTTCAATTTCCGGTATATCTATAGCTTTTTGTTTCTCCTCCCCATTTATAGTTTCAACGATTGCTAAATTGGCACCTTTATAGCCATCAACCTTTACTTCATAGGACATATACACATTAGTCCTGGCCGACACAAAATATTTGCCATTGTACTCTTTATAATTTGTGCCTGCTGGTTTTGCGGAAATTTCTACCTCACCCGTTGGTTTGTCGGTCGGGGTTGGTTCCTCGGTCGGGGCTGGTTTATCGGTCGGGGTTGGTTTATCGGCCGGCGCTGGTTCCTCGGTCAGGGTTGAACCCTCATTTCCTGGATCATCCGGATCAGCGTATACTAGTCCTGCACTAGTAAATATCTGCACAGATAAAATTACAGTGAGAAGCAAAATACTTAAAGCTCGTTTTTTCAACTCAGTCTCCTCCTTAGAGTAAACTCTTCTTAAATTTACTCACTCATTT
>DASRNC010000313.1:0-2883 GCA_035647595.1 Bacillota bacterium
ACCCTTTCTTGACCACATATTAAAGTTAGTCTACCCGATTGCTTGTCTAGATCAACCTTGAAGCCTGTTCCAGCAATAACAAAGCCACTACTGCTTTTATCTAGGCTCAGGCTAGCTTGTGTAGCCTTGGGCCAATCCAATATATTAGTGGGGCATAAGCCTGCTGCCGATACTTGGTCAGACATCTCAAGAGGACTAAGCTCGCCTGCACCCAAAAGGAACTGGAAAACCCCGACCTCATCATCTGCCTTGGAATAGGGTGTGCTATATGCATACCTGACGGAAAACTCAATATAATACTCTGAATTTACCCTTTTGCTAAAGGGTTGGTTGAATTTGACTTTCAGGTCTTCACCTGGCTTGATAAGGGCTAAGTCAAATATACCTGTTTTAATTTCCTTGCCATCCTCCAGTATTTTGTATACTATCTTGTAATGTGATGAATCCAGCACGTGATTTCGGTTCTTGACTATATAGTTGCCAGGAGGTTCATCAAGGTCCCATTGGTTGTCTGACAAAATCTCTTCAATAATTAGCGGACAGTATACCTGTTTGACCTCTAGGGCAACGGGCTTTAAAGATAAATCTGGCATTACTATACCGTTATTGGTCATAAACTTTGGGTCTCTCCACTCTACGATATCCTCGCCAAAATCTCCGCCATATGCATAGGAATTTTTACCATCAGCCCTTGTTTTTAAGAGTGACTTGTCCTTCCAATCCCATATGTAGCCGCCTTGGAATCTCGGATATTTTTCACTCAGATCTAAAAATTTGTTCATTCCACCGCCGGAATTTCTAATATTGTATAGGTATTCTATTAGCACTATGGGTCTGTCGTCATGTATATCTGTCAGCATGCTCATAATATGACTCTGGTTTGCGTACATAGCTCCCCGTATATCTGAAATGCTCTTGTCCGGGTCACCAGACTCATACTGGCATAGGCGTGTGGGATCATATTCGCGTATCCACCCTGCCATACCTGCATGGTTTGCACCTACACCACTCTCATTGCCAAGTGACCATGAGTAGATGGAGGCGTGGTTTTTAAAGGTGACGGCCATCCTTATGAGTCTGTCCAAAAAGGCACTACCCCAGGCCGGGTCATGGGTAAGCTCACCAAAAACTCCATGGGTCTCCAAGTTGCTCTCACATACAAGAAGAAGGCCCCATTCATCGCAAAGGTCATACCACATTGGATCATTTGGATAATGGCTGGTCCTGACCGAATTTATGCCAAGACCCTTCATACACTTTATCTCATCTATCATTTGTTCCTTGCTTATAGTCCGTCCCGTTACTGCATCATGGTCATGCCGGTTGACACCTCTTATAATAAGCCTGCTACCGTTTAGAAGGATGATCCCATTTTTTATCTCTATGTTGCGAAAGCCTACTTTGCAGCTCTCAAAGTCGACCTGGTCACCAGTAGGAGATAAGAGGGTCATAACAGCCCTGTATAGGTGTGGAGTCTCAGGTGTCCAAAGACTTACATTATCAATATCCATCTCTATTCTGGCTGTAGCGCTGGTAGGCTTTTCATATTGTCTATACTCTGCCGATATGTTTACATCCCCTACCCTTGTACCTGCAAGTCCACCGTCAGGATCATATAGGTCTAGCCTTATCCTGTAGCCTCCATAGCCATCAAATCTATTTATTTTAACATCTGCTTTAAGGCTCCCGTAGCTAAGGCTAGCATCCGGTGTAGCCTCTATTTTCCAATCTACAAGCCTTTTCTTTGGCCTTGCATAAAGGAAAACAGAACGGTAAATGCCACATAAATGCCAATAGTCCTGGTCCTCAAGATAAGATGCATCTGCATACCGCAATACCTTTACCTTAAGTGTATTGACGCCTTTTCTAAGGTATGGCGAAATGTCGAATTCACAGGGTAGCTTGCTGTCATTGGAATAACCAACAGCTTGTCCGTTTAACCAGCAGTAAAAGACCGTTTCTACACCCTTGAAATATATAAAAACATCCTTGTCTGCCCAATCATCAGATATTGAAAACTCCCTGTAATAACACCCTGCAGGATTTTCCTCTGGGATCTTTGGTGGATTGGGTATCCCGTATTTAGAGTCATCATCTAGTGGGTTGACGATGTGGCTGCCATCCCTTTCATACTTCCATGGATAAAGTGTATTTGTGTAAACAGGCTGGCCAAAGCCCTGTAGCTCCCAGTTGCCCGGTACACGTATATTATCCCAATCATCATGGGAGTAATCCTCGCTCCAGAACTTGTCTACCGTATCGGCCCTGTCATAGTGCCTAAATTTCCACACACCATCTAGTGAAGCAGTCCATTTTGATACTAGTGGTTTACCCTCTAGCGCACCCTTGTAGCTATCATATATGCCCCAGGGTGAATGGGCCGGTTCCCTACCAAAGGCTGTCCTAATTTCACCTTTATTTAAATGATTTTGGCCTAACTCCTTGTCAAAGCTCATATACACTCTCCTCTTAAAAACGAATTGCTACTGCTTATTTTAAGTCCATTATAATGTAACTAAGGCCTGAACTCCACTAAAGAAGGCCAAAAGTTTGTAAGCCACTTAAATAGTCCCCTTCCTCCCATCTAGCCTTAAAAATATTTTCCTAATAGCATCAATGGGGATTACCGTAAAGGCTATGATAATGACTACTTCTAAATCTAAAATGCTCAAGCCTGTTGTCCTAAACACAGAGCCGCCATGGTATATGATGATGACCTGCACTATGGCAATAAAGAGCATTATAAAGATAAAAGCATAATTGGATATTATGTGTGATAATAAATTTAGCCTAGTCGTTCTCACATTAAAGCTATTAAATATACCTGCAAAAATAAAGAGGGCAAAAAAGGCAGTAATAAAATAGTCTCCGTCAGTATTGTAT
>DASRNC010000314.1:0-7753 GCA_035647595.1 Bacillota bacterium
CCATATATATAATATGTTGTTCTATAGACACCGTCAACCATTTTTTCTCTTTTGTATAGCCATTTGGTATATCTTTAATATTGCGGATACTATCATAATGTGTTGTTTATTTGATATGTAATAGTTGAAGTTGCCCTAAGATAGATATCTAGTTACAGGTTCACTAGTCAAACTGGTTATGTTTTCAATCGCAGTCCTATAAATTATCACTATCCATCAAGGTCTCATTTGCCCTATCAGCATGATAAGAACTCCTGACAAGGGGGCCTGAGGCTATATATTTAAAGCCAAGCCTTAGTCCATCCCTTTTATACGCCTCAAATAGGTCAGGGTGGATATATTCAATTACAGGGTGATGGTCCCTTGAAGGGGCTAAATACTGACCTATAGTTAAAAGGTCACAGCCAACAGCAACTAGGTCACCCATCACACATAATACTTCATCGTATTCTTCACCAAGGCCTACCATTATACCTGATTTGGTATGTATATCCTTATCCATTTGCTTTACATTTTTAAGTAGCTCTAGGGAGCGCTCATATATAGCCATAGGCCTTACAGTTGGGTAAAGGCGGGGGATGGTCTCTACATTATGATTTATTATATGGGGCCCTGCCTCCACAATAGTTAAAAGAGCCGATTCTTCTCCCTTAAAGTCTGGTATTAAAACCTCTATAACCGTATCTGGACAGGCCCTTTGTACAGCCCTAATAACAGAGGCAAAGTGACCTGCTCCCCCGTCTGATAAGTCATCCCTGGTGACAGAGGTAATAACAAGGTGCTTAAGTCCCAGCTCACTAGTTGCCTGGGCAACCTTTTCAGGCTCCTGATGGTCTAGGGGCTCAGGCTCTGCCTTTGTGACATTGCAAAAGCTGCAGTTTCTCGTACATTTTGAGCCTAGTATCATAAAGGTAGCAGTTTTTCTGCCAAAGCATTCTATTAAATTAGGGCATGCTGCCTCCTGGCATACTGTGTGGAGGGACAGCCTTCTAAGCATGGCCCTAACCTGCATAGCCTCATCTGTATTTCTTGCTTTTATCCTTAGCCATTCGGGCTTTGCCAAGGCTTAGCCCTCCTTTATTCCTTTTAGAAATCTATTTTTGTCCTCTTTTACAATCTTAAATGAATATACCTTAGCAAAATACTTGGCGACCTGCCTTTTTACCTCATCCATATCAGGGGTCTTGTTTAATAAAAGCTCTAGTGAGCTTACCCCCTTGTCTCTTATACCACAGGGTACAATCCAGTCAAAATGGCTAAGGTCAGTAGACACATTAAAGGCAAAGCCATGCATGGTCACCCACCGCTTTACCGCCAAGCCAATAGCAGTTATTTTATCATCACCTATCCAAACCCCAGTGTGGCCCTGGTCCCGGCTGGCTGTAACACCGTATTCCTCCCATAGGAGGTTGATAAAGACCTGCTCTAATTTGCTAACAAAGATCCTTATATCCCGGCCAAGGGAGCTTAGCTTTATTATGGGATAACCCACTAACTGACCTGGCCCGTGATATGTGATATCTCCGCCCCTATTGACATTGTATATATTTGCTCCCCTTGCCTCTAACTCCTTTTGCGATATGACAAGGTTTTCCCTGCTAGCAGACCGACCAAGGGTTAAAACAGGCGGGTGCTCTAAAAGCAGTAGTAGGTCTCCTATTCTGTCCTCCTGCCTAAGTGATAAAAGCTGCTTTTGCAGGTCAAAGGCCTCCATATAATCAACCATGCCTAGGTCTACTACTAAAAGTTTCATAAACAATCAGCTACCCCCAAGCCCTTATGTGTCCTCTGTTTTGACCGCCGGCGCGGCACTTTTTATCAGCTTTTTTACTCGCTTGAAAAATGTTTCTCGATCTAGCATTACTATCCTGCCACATTTAGCGCACTTAATCTTAAAGTCTGCCCCTGTCCTGATAACCTTCCATTCGTCATTACCACAGGGGTGCTTTTTTCGAGTCTGTATAATATCGCCTACATTGTATACTACACTCATTGTATCTCATCCTTATTTAAACATATTGTACTTAAACTAAGATATCTATCGATCCGTCGCAGACCTTGTGCTGGCAGCTTGACTGACAAATGCCTTGAAAAGCTTTGCCATTTCTGGGCTTGTGCCTGTCATCTGCTCAGGATGCCACTGAACTCCAAGGAAAAAGGCTAGGTTTGTAGCCTCCACAGCCTCAATTATACCATCCTTTGATGTGGCTGATACCACAAGTGACTCACCTGGAGTCTTGACAGCCTGATGATGAAAGCTATTGACCCTTAGTGTATCCTTGCCAAAAATCTTTTTTAATAATGTATTAGGTCTAAGGCTCACCTGGTGTATACCATAGCAGCCAGGTGACTTTTGATTGTGGCAGATGAGTTTTCCTTCATACCCGGTGTTTATATCCTGATAAAGTGTGCCACCTGAGACTATGGCCATAATCTGTAGTCCCTTGCATATTCCAAGCACAGGCATATCCCGCCTAATAGCCTCCTGGCATAGCTGGATCTCAAGTCTATCTCTAATGGGATTTATCATGCCTATATTAGGATCAGGGTCTTCAGCAAACAGGTAGGGGTCTATGTCCTGACCACCTGTCAATAAGAGTCCATCCATATGCATCAAGGTCTCTTGGGCTGACAGGTTTTCAGTGGCTGGTATCAGTAGGGGCAGCCCACCCACCCCTATAATGCTCTCATAATAGCCATTAAAGACCTTGCTGTTGTCCGACTCAAAGTCATAATTGCATGTGACACCGATAAGAGGCCTCAAATATATAACCCCCTAAGATAAATTTAGGCAACCAATGGCAACCCATATTATATTGTATTAACTCAGGTCCTAAAACTTGTTTAAATATTTATCCAATTCCCAATCTGTGACCTGCATGCTGTACTCATTCCACTCTATTAGCTTGGCATCTATGTACTTATTAGATAAACGTTGGCCCAGGGCAGACTGGATAAGCTCATCCTCTTTAAGTGCCATCAAGGCGCTATATAGGCTTTTGGGCAGGGAGGGGACACATTCCCTGTCACGCTCCTCCTTGGTCATATCATAGATGTTGCAATTGATTGGAGCTGGGGGCTCAATTTTATTTTTAATACCCTCCAAGCCTGATTTGAGCAGGACAGCCAAGGCTAGGTAGGGGTTGCATGAAGGATCAGGACTCCTGTATTCCACCCTTGTTGCAGCACCACGTTTTGTAGGGATCCTCACCAATGGACTCCTATTACGGGGTGACCAAGCTATATGGACTGGGGCCTCATAGCCTGCCACCAGCCTTTTATATGAGTTGACCAGGGGATTGCTTATAGCGGTTATAGCAGGTGCATGCTCTAAAAGGCCACCTATATAATAATAGGCTTCCTTGCTAAGGTCTAGCTCTCCATTAGGATCGTAGAATATGTTTTTGCCATCCTTTATTAGGGACTGGTTTATATGCATACCTGAACCAGCCACCCCATTAATTGGTTTTGGCATAAACGTGGCATGCAGTCCATGCTTTTGTGCTATTACCCTAACAACCATCTTAAAGGTCATTATATTGTCAGCAGTGGTCAATGCATCGTCATACTCAAAGCCAATCTCATGCTGGCCGGGAGCCAGCTCGTGATGGGATGCCTCTATCTTAAAGCCCATGCTCTCAAGGGTTATACACATATCACGCCGTGCGTTTTCTCCCAGGTCTACTGGCCCTAGATCAAAATATCCTGCATTGTCATGGGTAATAGTGGTAGGCTTGCCCTCCTTATCCCTTAAAAATAAAAAGAACTCAGCCTCAGGCCCGACAGACATAGAGTAGCCCATGTCCGCTGCCTCCTTTAGTACACGCTTGAAGATGTTTCTAGGGCAGTCCTCAAAGGGCTGGTTATTTGAATCATATACATCACATATCAACCTAGCTACCCTTGTTTGTGCTATCTCAGCAGGGTATACAACAAAGGTATTAGGATCGGGATGAAGGTACATGTCCGATTCTTCTATACGGACAAAGCCTTCTATTGAGGACCCATCAAACATTATTTCATTGTCTAAGGCCTTGTCTAGCTGACGGTATGTAATCGCTACGTTTTTCATGGTGCCGAACATATCCGTAAACTGCAGTCTTATAAATTCTACCTTCTCCTCACTACAAATACGTAATATATCCTCTTTGCTGTACTTATTCATAATTCCTCTCCTCATAAGTTATAGGCATACCCAAATAGGTCATATCCACTGAAATTGGCCAGTACTTCCTTATAGTAATTTTAGGATAATTATATCATCGAATACTTAAAATGCAATTGCTAAAACACAAAGACCAATTCCCCATGCCTCCCGCCCCTTAAGAACTGCCTAGTAAAGTTGATACCAGGTAAAAAAATTAATCCTATAAGACCCTTAAAGCATATAGTAGCCCACCTTGTATTGTCTTTAAGTGTATCAGCTCTTATTGGAATTATTGTCGTGGAGTACCTGGTCAATCACTATAACCAGGGTTAGTATAAAGGGGTGGTCTTCTTGGCCAAAAATTTCTACCCCATAGGTGTCGCCCCAGGAAAGCCACTTTTTAGACACCTGTGCCACATGGTCTCTACCCCTATGGATTGAAAAATCCAAATTTAGAAAGTTGCCCTGGATAGAATAATCACCCACAAAGCTTTGTATGTTGAACCTGGGTTTAAACAGTGAAAACTCCTTTTTAACCCTTGCATAATGTAATCCCTGGTAATAAATATTGTATTCGGGAAGGAGGCGCAGTAGCTTTTGCTCAATATATACCAGTTCCTGGCCCTGCATATCGTACATCCTTAGCTTGTTACCAAGGGCGAATATCCTGCCCTTTACACTAAAGCAATCCTTGCCCGACTCATCCTTTATCGTAAAGGTATCACCAATAGCAAATACCTTTTGCTTAATCACATACCTCATTTCTAAAACCTCCCCACCTTAAATTCCATCTAGACTATTTTTTTATCTATTTTACGCGCCTTATCCCATACTTCATTTGTCTAGTCCTGACTGCACAAGGAGCTGGTCGGTCTCCTTATCACCTATCTCGTCATCGCTGTACCGGGCCTTGCCATATAAGTCCGCAAGCCTCCCAGCAAACTCTTGGTCAATAAGATCCTTTGACGATAGGTATTGGCTTGTTTCCTTGGGTGTCTTACCAGGCCTTATATAATGCCCATCATTTATTGCGCCCTGTACAATAAAACGGTATATATATTTTACCCTTTGCCTATTGCTTTTCATGTCCTTCCATTTAGGCATGTGGGCTTTGTTGCCTCCAAATAAGTCTTTGATATTCCCTAGCGAATTTTTAAGCATTAATTGCCAGTCTACCAGGCTCTCCTTTTCATCACTATATCCACGACTAGACCTCTTGTCCTCACCGATTAAGAAATTTTTAATACGCCTATACAATCGGGGAATATATTTGATGGCCTGCTTTACTATAAACCTTATCAATAAAATCGTAAATGCTAGTAAGGCTATCATAATCAAAATTGTTATTATAAACCCCAAAATATCCTTGCCCTCGTTGGCTGGTGGAATATGAGGGCTTTGCTGGGCTGGCGGAGGCAGATCCTCTGTACCCCTCCCAGTGGGCCCTAAGCTCAATATGAACCTAATAAGGAATACAAATCCCCCCATTATGCCCCTTATAGCTTGGCCCATGCCACTTTTTATCAGGCTATAGTTGGCAATAGCTAAAATGACCAGCAATATTATTGTAGAAACTATCCTATTGTTACGTTTGACTGTAATCAAGGACCGGTAATTGCCAACACTTGACCTAGAAGCCCTAATAAGCACATCTCTGTTAACTATAAATAGGGTCGACACAGTGGCTATCAGGCCCATATAGGTTATCAAGTTCTGGTGGTCAACAAGAGATGGTGTGAACTTATAAACAAGGTATGCCATAAAATATACTAGCAGGGTAGCCAAATTATAGACTATTGATTCATCCCTACTTACCTCATCACGTTCAGCCACAATCATCCCCCTAAAAGAGGCGATGAAGTTGTAGATTATAAATATAATCATGCTGCTGTCTGCCGTCTTGCCCAGGACATATCCAGCCAACAAACTAAAAAGTGTACAAATAATTATGGCCTTATATCTTCTATCTTGTCTAGTCAAGCACCTGGTTAAAAAACCAATAATATAAGAGAATACAAGCAATCCGATAAAGAGTTTAAGATGTAGGCCCTCATGAACTATTAAGCCTATTGCCAATACAATCGGAAATGAAACCCAAATATCCATCCATGCTTTAACTAAATAATCCAAATAACTAACCCTATCCCTCATATAGCCTATACACCACCTTTATCAAGGATAGCTAGGTCAAAAACCTCAACGGAATGCCCCTTTTGTTGGAGCCTTCCTATCTGCTCTTGCATTCTTTGGCTAACAAAGGTCGTTACTAGCAATATATCCATAGGATCAATTTCGGCATTTATTTCGCTCTCTAATAATGTATGGAAGGTACAACTTCTCTCTACAACCAGCATGGCCATCTGTTCGAGTATTCCCGCAATCTGGCTTTTACCGGAAATGGGCCTTATCATAATAGGGTTTTCCTTGTCATCTACTAGATGAGCATTGGAAGCAAAGCCTGCTGAAATACCTTCTTCTAGTAGGAGGGCTACTATAGAGGCGCAAATTGATATGCCCTTTTCTATAAGCTCTGTATTGGTAACAAAGTGCCACATCCGTTCCTCAATGTCTACGTTTAAATATATCATTGCCTGGGGATTGGCGGTGTGGTCATTCTTATTTACAAGGAGTCTGTCTAGCCTGGCACTAGCCTTCCAGCTAATCCTGTTAAGGGGGTCACTTGCTTGATACTCCCTAATGCCCGCCATATAAAAGGGGTCGCTAACTATCCATCTTTTTACCGTGATATCACCCATCCAACTCCGGCATATAAATGGAATCTTGGCCACGGAAAGTATCTCAGGATAAACCAATAACTGTGCATCGAAATAAACGTCACGTGACTGCTCCTTAATACCGAAGGCATCCCCACAGGTCAAAGAGGCACTATCTAGTCTATAGCACCCCCGCCTTTGGCAGATAATTTTGTGGCGCCTTGTAATACCTGTATAGGGCATCAAGCTAAAGATGCTATTGTGAAATTCATCATGCTTTATACTTAAATCAGCTGTCTGAGAAAACTTGAGGCTTGGATCAATTTTGGACTCAATGCGTAACCATGGCAAGATGAGTAGCTTTTTATTTCTGATCCGCTCTACCATCGAGGCCTCTCCACCTGCAAAAACAGCATGCGTGTTAAAGCTCCTCTCATAGGTCAGCCCTTTAAAGGCCCACCTGGCATAAAGGCGGCCTTGTAGAAAGAGCACAAGGACCAATATAAATAGGAACCAGCCCAGAGACATCTTAGCTCATACCCCTCTCATGCTTTTGCTCCGGCTGGGGTAATACTGTTTCCTCAGCAGGTACATTCAAGCCATCCAAGATGTTATCCAGTATCTTTTCTGTTTGATTGTCCTTGACCCCCACTGTTTTTTCAAGCATGATCCTGTGTGATAGAACCGGCTTTACAATGTCCTTTATATCATCTGGCGACACATAATTACGCCCACGTATTATGGCATATACCTGAGCTGCCTTAAGCAAGGCCTGGCTCCCCCTGGGACTGACTCCCAATGCAAGGTCAGGATGGACCCTGGTTTTCTCAACTATATCCATTATATATCTTAAAATATCATCACAGACAAAGACTCTTGAGTAGGTCTTGCG
>DASRNC010000315.1:0-3966 GCA_035647595.1 Bacillota bacterium
ATATAATGGTATCTCTAGCTGTTCTGCTACAGCCTTTGCTACAGCAAGAGAAACACCTAGAATAGCATTTGCGCCCAGTTTAGCCTTGTTTGGTGTCCCGTCCAAGGCAATTAATAGTTCATCGATTTCCACCTGGTTGAATGCATCCATGCCAATGAGCTCTTCAGCAATAATATCATTTACATTGTCTACTGCTGTTTGAACACCCCTGCCTAGGTATCTTTCATTGTCGCCATCGCGAAGCTCTACTGCTTCAAATGCACCTGTCGATGCACCGGATGGTACTGCAGCACGTCCAACTGCACCTCCCTGTAAGTACACTTCTACTTCGATTGTTGGGTTGCCCCTGGAATCAATTATTTCTCTACCATAAACATCAATAATAGTTGTCATATGTAAGTTCTCCTCTCATTTTATTATCAGACTCTCGCCTGTCATTTCACTAGGTTTGTTTAAATTCATAAGCTTTAGGATTGTCGGTGCAATATCTGCCAAGCGACCGCCGTCTCTTAGCTTTAATGACTTGTCCTCGCTTACGTATATTAATGGCACTAGGTTGGATGTATGAGCAGTATGTGGCTGGCCTGTATTGGGATCAACCATTTGTTCTGCATTACCATGGTCAGCCGTTATTAGTGCTCTTCCTCCTACCTTTTCGATTGCCTCCACTACTCTACCCAGGCAAGTATCAACTGTTTCAACTGCATCTACTGCTGCCTTGATATCCCCTGTATGGCCCACCATGTCGCAGTTTGCATAGTTTAGTATGATTACATCATATTCATTTGATCCTATCCTATTCACAACCTCGTCTGTGACTTCTATGGCACTCATGGATGGTTGCATATCATAGGTGGCAACCTGGGGGGATGGTATCAGCACCCTGTCTTCGCCTTCATTTGCAAGCTCTACTCCTCCGTTGAAAAAGAAGGTTACATGGGCATACTTTTCTGTCTCAGCTATTCTAAGCTGCCTTTTACCCTTCCGGCTTATATATTCGCCAAAGGTGTTGGCTAAAGTCTGAGGAGTAAATGCAATATCAATATTTTCAAAGGTCTCATCATACTGGGTCAAGGATACGAATTTTACGGGAAAGTAACCCTTAGCCCTCTCGAACTCTGAAAATCGCGGTTCTATAAAACTTCTTGTTATTTGTCTTGCCCTATCCGGTCTGAAATTAAAGAAAATAACAGCATCATTTTCATTTATTGTTGCAAGAGGCTGATTGTCTTCCATGATAACGGTTGGCTTAACAAACTCGTCCGTGACCTGCTTATCATAGGATTGCTGCATAGCCCCTACTGCATTGTCGGCATATTGACCCTCGCCTAGCACAAGCGCCTTATATGCTAACTCTGTTCGCTCCCATCTGCTGTCCCGGTCCATTGCATAATACCTTCCTGATACAGAGGCTACCTTGCCAAATTGAAGGTCATCAAGCTTTTTATCAAGTCCCTCTAGACTTGACTTACCACTTGAAGGAGGTACGTCCCTGCCATCCATCAAGGCATGTATGTATACCTGTGGTAGTCCTTGTCTTTTTGCTAGCTCCACTAATGAATAAAGATGGTCAATATGGCTATGTACTCCACCCTCTGACACCAAACCTATTAGGTGTAGCTTGCTATTATACTTTTTTACGTGCTCTATAGCTCCCATAAATGCTTGATTTTCAAAAAAATCCCCATCATCTATAGCCTTACTAATCCTTGTAAACTCCTGGTATACAATTCGACCAGCCCCTATATTTAGGTGGCCAACCTCAGAGTTTCCCATTTGTCCCTCTGGCAGGCCTACATCTAGGCCGCTGGCACTTAATGTATTATGGGGATACCTATCTTTTAGCATATCATAATTGGGAGTCTTGGCAATCTCTACGGCATTAGCTTCGCTGCTATCGCTCAGTCCAAAGCCATCCATTATTATGAGAGCCGTAAGTTTTTTAGTCATTATAGTCCTCCTAATATAAAGTGCCTGATTTAGTAGTTAATTATGTTTGAAAAATCTTCTGCCTTAAGGCTAGCTCCACCAACTAAGCCACCATCTATTTCAGGCATTGCCATCAAGTCAGACGCATTTGTAGGATTCATACTGCCACCATATTGTATTCTAATTGCACTTGCTGTCTCACTGCCATGCGTTTTCTCCACTGTATTGCGGATATAGCCAATTACTTCATTTGCATCCTTGTTAGTTGCGGTCTTACCAGTTCCTATTGCCCAGATGGGTTCGTAGGCCAAGACACATTTTTGTACTTGGTCAGCAGACAGGCCCTTTAATGCAGCCTCTGTCTGTTTTTCAACTAGATCTCTTGTAATACCATCTTCACGTTGTGATAGGGTTTCGCCAACACATACTATTGGCTTTAAGCCATGGGCCAGTGCTGAATATACTTTTTTATTGACAGTTTCATCTGTCTCAGCATAGTATTCTCTTCTCTCAGAATGGCCGATAATAACATACTCAACGCCTAGTGCATTTAACATTGTAGGAGAAACTTCACCAGTATAGGCACCCTTCTCCTCCCAATGCATGTTTTGTGCACCAATCTTTATGTTTGTTCCACTAGCCGCGTCCAAGGCAGCTTGCAGGGAAACAAATGGGGCACATAATACCACATCGACCTTTGCATCTTTTACCATTGGTGCAAGCTCTTTTATCATGGCTACAGCTTCATCAGATGTTTTGTTCATTTTCCAATTTCCGGCTATAATAGGTTTTCTCATTTTATCTATTCTCCTTATACTTTGTTTTTAGGCCTTATTTGTCGTTAAGTGCAGCAACTCCTGGCAGGTCAATACCTTCTAAAAACTCTAAAGATGCACCACCGCCAGTTGAAATGTGGGTCATCTTATCTCCATATCCCAACTTTTTAACTGCTGCTGCGGAATCGCCGCCTCCTATAATGGTTGTACCCTTGCACTTGCTCATATAATTTGCAATTGCTTCCGTACCCTTTGCAAAGGCAGGCATCTCAAATACTCCCATAGGGCCATTCCAAACAACTAGCCTTGCCTTTAAAATTTCTTCACCAAACAACTTACTGGATTCCGGTCCTATATCAAGCCCTTCCCAGTCCGCTGGCATGTTGTTGCTTAAGGCTTCTTTATATTCTGCATCGGCTTTATATTCGGTAGCGACGATATTATCAATTGGTAATAACATCTTGACTTCCTTATCCTCTGCCTTTTGTAGCAACTCTTTTGCAAGTTCTATTTTATCCTCTTCCAGTAGGGAATTACCCACTTCGTAGCCCATAGCCTTTATAAAGGTATAAGCCATCCCTCCACCAATAATCAGGGTGTCAACCTTATCAATTAGATTGTTTATTACGCCTATTTTGTCTGATACCTTGGCGCCTCCGAGAATAGCCACAAAAGGATGTTCTGGGTTAGTTACTGCCTTACCTAGAATATCAAGCTCTTTTTGCATTAGATATCCTGCTACCGCAGGTAAATAATTGGCTACACCTTCAGTTGATGCGTGGGCCCTATGTGCAGTTCCAAAAGCATCGTTTACATATACATCACCAAAGGCAGCCAGAGCTTTTGCGAATTCAGGTTCATTGCCTTTTTCTTCTTTATGGAAACGCAGGTTTTCCAGTAAAACTACTTGGCCTTTTTCCAGCTTGGCAATTAGGTTAGTTGCACTATCACCTATAACATCACCTGCTAAGTTTATAGTCTTTCCAAGTAGTTGTCCTAAGCGTTTGGCTACTGGGGCCATGCTGAAAGCTTGTTCATAACCAGTCCCCTTTGGTCTACCCAAGTGTGACATCAATACTAGCTTGGTATCATTTTTAAGCAGATACTTTATTGTCGGAAGGGCTGCTACTATCCTATTGTCATCGGTTATATTGCCTTCTTTATCAATCGGTACATTAAAGTCAACCCTTACTAATACCCTTTTTCCCTTTAATGAAACATCTTCCAGAGTTCTTTTACTCATTTTACTACACTCCTCTTG
>DASRNC010000316.1:0-2496 GCA_035647595.1 Bacillota bacterium
TTATTATCTTTCTTTGCAAACATTCTTTGATGACATTTGCGAGGGCAATGGATAAACTTAAGCGGATCATTTACCTCTACAGGAATTGCTGCCATTGGTCTTGGCGAGGCACACGGTATTACCGCCTTTGCAGACAATGGACAGAAGAGAACTAGCTACCTTTTTTCTTTGCTTAAAATTAGCTTGTTTACGTTGACACTTAGAAGTAATCATAATATAATAAAATATAGTTATTTACTAGGGATTGATAAAGGCGATGACTAGGGATAGTAGACATTAAACGGCTAAAGAGAGGGGCATTCACCGGCTGAAAGGTGCTCTAGCTTGGTTTTTTTGTTGAATGTGCGCCTATGAGCTGCCTATCTCAACAACAGTAGGATAGGACGGATACATGCACCGTTACAGGCAAATGAGTAGGACATTTATGTCAAAAAGAGTGGAACCGCGGAACCTTCGTCTCTAATAGTTAGAGAGAGGGTTTATTTTTTTATAGTCTAAACATACAAGAATACAGGACTAGGAGGGCTATAGATGTTTAAGCATTTAAGATATAATATAAGGACAGTATTGGAAAGGGACCCGGCTGCACGAAATGGTTTTGAGGTCTTCTTATGCTATCCTGGAGTCCATGCACTGAGTATACACAGGTGGGCTAATTGGCTATATAGGCATAAAATGAAGCTGTTGGCTAGGAGTCTGTCGCAGTTTAACCGCTTTTTAACCGGTATTGAGATTCATCCTGGAGTAACAATGGGTAGGGGTGTATTTATCGACCATGGCATGGGGACCGTCATAGGGGAGACGACTGTAATAGGAGATAATGTCACCATATACCAGGGGGTAACCCTGGGAGGTACGGGCAAGGAAAAAGGCAAGAGGCATCCCACCATAGGCAACAATGTTATGATTAGCGCTGGAGCCAAGGTACTAGGCCCTTTTAAAGTCGGAGACAATACGAAAATAGGCGCAGGTGCTGTTGTGTTAAAGGAGATCCCAGAAAATTGCACCGTCGTTGGAGTACCTGGTAGGATAGTCAAAAGGGAGGATAAACGCCTGAGCCCATGTGATGATATAGATCTAGATCAAGTGATGATGCCCGATCCTGTATATGATACATGCAAAAGGCTGGCAGAAGAGCTTTGTAAGCTAGAAAAAAAGGTAAAAGAACTGGAGGAGAGATTAGAAAGTGAAGCTTTATAACACATTAACAAGGACTAAGGAAGATTTTGTACCCCTAAGACATGGTGAAGTCAAAATGTATAGCTGTGGACCCACAGTCTATGATTACTTTCACATAGGCAATGCTAGGCCCTTCATAATTTTTGATACATTTAGAAGATATATGGAGTATAAGGGCTACAAGGTTACCTTTGTTCAAAACTTTACAGACATTGACGACAAAATGATAGATGCAGCAAATTTAGAGGGGATTACCATCAAGGATCTGGGGGACAGGTTCATTGAGGAATACTTTAAGGATGCTGATGGCTTGGGCGTAAAGAGGGCTACCTACCACCCAAAGGCAACAGACCATATAGGGGATATCATTGCCTTTATAGAAAAACTGTTGGAAAAGGGCCTAGCATACGAAGCTGAGGGAGATGTTTATTACGATACAACTGCATTTGAAGGCTATGGAAAACTCTCCGGCCAAAAGCTAGACGAATTGGAACTAGGTGCCCGTATAGACATAAATGATGTTAAAATTAACGCCATGGATTTTGCCTTGTGGAAGGCGCAAAAGCCTGGTGAACCAGCATGGGAGAGTCCGTGGGGCATGGGGCGGCCGGGCTGGCATATTGAGTGCTCTGTTATGTCTACAAAGTTTTTAGGTGAGACTATCGACATACACGCAGGTGGTCAGGACCTAATATTTCCCCACCACGAAAATGAGATAGCCCAGAGTGAGGGAGTGTCAGGTCAACCCTTTGTTAGGTACTGGATACACAATGGCCATATAAATATAGATAATAGAAAGATGTCCAAGTCGCTTGGCAACTTTTTTACTGTCAGGGACATAGCAAGGGTATTCGACCTTGAGGTAGTCAGACTATTTATGTTATCTGCCCACTATCGCAGCCCCATAAACTTTAGTGATGAGCTACTCGAGCAGGCTCAAACTGCCCTTGAGAGGCTCTACAATGCCAAGGAAAACCTTGAGTACCTACTTGAGTCGGCCAAGGATGATAAGAAACAAGAGGATGAGGACTTTATCTCTAGCCTGCCAGGATACAAAGATAGGTTTGAGCAGGCCATGGATGATGATATAAACACAGCGGACGCGATCGGCATAATATTCGACATGATAAGGGATATAAATACCTTTGCAAATGCTGATAGCTCCAAGAAGGCTCTCAAGTCATCCCTAGATATGCTGCTTGACCTAACTGGTATATTAGGACTACTGGACAAGGAGAAGGAAGGAATTGACCAAGACATAGAGGCCTTGGTAGAAAAACGTCAGCAGGCAAGAAAAAAAGGCGACTGGGTGCTGGC
>DASRNC010000317.1:0-2338 GCA_035647595.1 Bacillota bacterium
GCATAAATGATTTTCCCTTTAGGCGTTACAGGGGAAGAGGAATAATCGGTCAGCATATAGAAAGCACCCAATAAAAGCCCTCCAGATAGTAAGCTGTAAAAACTTGTATAAAGATTCATCCCACCCAATAAAAAGGTAAGCACAAAGGTTGTTCCTATGTAAACAAGAGGAATCTCCCAACTAATGACATCTCGGTAGATAAGATATAAGCCTCCTAAGATTAGTGCAATGGCACTCGTTTCTCCCAGACTTCCCGATGTTCTCCCCATAAAAGCATCTATCAGAGGCGGTAATTTACTTAATTCTCCACTGCTGATTAAGGCCATTGGCGTAGCTGAGGAAATACCTTGGGCAATAGGTTCAAGATAAACGCTCATAATCTTAGGATAAGAAATAACAAGAAATGCCCTTGCTGCCATAGCAGGGTTCATAAAGTTTTGCCCTAGACCCCCAAAAAGTTGTTTTACAATAACAATGGCAAAAGCAGCTCCTATAATTCCAACCCATAAAGGCACGCTAGGCGGTAAATTAAGTGCAAGAATAAGACCAGTAACCACTGCGCTTAAATCATTAAGAGTAATAGGCTGTTTTCTAATCTTTTGCACCAAGGCTTCAAAAAGCATTGCTGAAACGACTGTTGTGGCAATCAGTAGAGCGCTTGATATACCAAAATAATAAATCCCCAGAGCAGTGGCAGGTAATAAAGCTATTATTACATCGGCCATAATACTGCTAATTGTTGTTTTAGACCTGATATGGGGTGATGAAGTTATAATTAATTTTTCCATACTCCCCTCCTACTTCTTCCTAGATTCTAGTATTTTTCGTTTGGCCATTCGTATAGAATGAACTAGTGGCCTTTTAGATGGACATATAAATGAACAACTTCCGCATTCAATACAATCCAAGGCTCCATATTCGGCCGCCTTGTCAAAAAGTCCTTTTTCTGCATAACGTGCTATGTATACAGGTTGAATAAATACTGGACAAATATCGACACATTTCCCACATTTAATGCAAGCCTCGGCTTCAGGTATATAGGAATCTTCTTTGTTTAAAAAAAGAAGACCACCTGTTGTTTTAGTTGAGGGCATATCAATATCAGGCGCGGCCATACCCATCATTGGTCCACCCAGAATCATTTTTGCAAAATCCGGACTCAAACCCTCAGCAAAATCAATAATATGACTTAAGGGCGAACCGTTTTTAATTTTAACATTCATGGGCTTATTAACACCACTACCAGTAACTGTACAAACACGCTCGACTAATGGCATTCCTCTAAGGATATAGTCTGCAACCGCCTTTGTTGAAGCAGTATTATTTACAACTACTCCTACATCCATAGGAAGTCCCCCACTAGGAACAAATCGCCCTGTGCAGGCATGAATAAGTTGTTTTTCTGCCCCTTGGGGATATTTTGTCTTAAGAGTAACTACTTCTATAGTTTGGTCCTCTTTAGTGTGTTTTTCCATGGCTGCTATAGCATCTGGCTTATTACTTTCAATCCCAATATAAGCCTTGCTAACACCAAGGCACTTCATAATCAGTTTTGTGCCTTCTATAATCTCATCACCATGTTCTAGCATAAGACGATGATCCCCAGTTAGATAGGGTTCACATTCAGCCCCATTTATAATCAAAATATCTATTGGTTTTGTTTCTGGGGGCGAAAGTTTGACATGTATAGGAAATCCTGCTCCTCCCATACCAACAATTCCAGATTCCGCCAAAAGAGCGCGGATTTCTCCCGAATCTAATGATTCAAGCGTGCCTTTAGCCTCAATGTCTTCATGGAGGGTTTCTTGAAAATCATTTTCAATCTCTACAAGAACCGTATCAGTTCCCATGATTTTTTTGTTTGAAATTCTTTTAACCACTCCAGAAACACTACTATGTATATTGGCTGAAACGAAGCCTCCTGCTTTACCCACAAGTTGGCCGACTTTAACTTCTTCTCCAACTTTTACCACAGCTTGTGCTGGTGCCCCGATATGTTGTCGCATAGACAACAACACACCTTGCGGCGGCGCACAATCTACGATGGGTAGCTTTTCTGTGGCTCCCTTCCCATGAGGTACATCAATACCTCCTCGAAAAGTTAAAACACCCATAATTCCTCCTCAAAAGTTACTAAGCTTCTAGAACAAATATATTTTACTACCTTGTATATCTTAGCATAAATATACGCCTATTGCTCAGAATTGTCAAAAAATAACTTGAAATAAATGTATGTATTCTTGCTTATACCTAGTTATATTTGGCATAATTGTACTAAGATATGCCTTCGAATGATAATCTTGGTTTCTATATTGATATATTCGGTTTTATATAAGTT
>DASRNC010000318.1:0-11154 GCA_035647595.1 Bacillota bacterium
CAAAAATTAATATTATTCTTTTTAAGGCCAAGTTTCTTGAACTCGGTCTTCTAATTTTATCCGTTCATATGCTGCTAAATTTGCGTAACCTTGCCTTCGATAGGTTGATAGGTTTTGGAGGTCCTCAGCCATCCAAATATCTTACATGCTCTGATTTTGCTCAATTTCATACTTTTCCTCGGAGTTTAAAAAGCGGTACAATTTTTCGCCAAGAGAGTATAGCCGCGCTATAGATAAATAGCATGGAAACAAAGATGGTCCTTTTAATACTATTTGTCAGAGATAAAACTCTCATCAAGGTTTAGTTTAAAGGCATCAGATAAATCCTTGAAGTTATCCATAAGATACAAAATGCCTTTAGCTGCTGCATACTTCATACAAAATTTAGCTACCCTGGTGCAGGCCTTACCATGGTCTATCCAAAAACTCCTGATTTCTTCATCAGGACCTGATAGGGTAAATAAATCCGCCATGCTTGATCATTTGTGCTGTTAGGTTTCCAATAGATGTTGCTTCAGCAGGGCCTGTATAAATATCCTTTTTGGTCGCTTTAGCAGTCAGCTCGTTCAAATAGGTAGCCTTGGACCCGCCTCCTACAATGTGTATCCTCGAATAGTTGCGACCAGTGATGGTCTCGATATTCGATACGGTGCTAGAATAGCTATCAGCCAAGCTCTGGTAGTTTTGTAAACAAATACAGGGGGCAAGGAGCATATCGTTAAAAAGAATTGCCTCCTTTTTTCCGAATCGGCGAAAGGCATTCCATACTTTTAAACGAACCTAAAAGCACACATTTCTCCTTTATCATGTCAAGGGAAAGCTTTGAAAGCTTTTGCGATAATTATCTACCCCACCAAGATATACTAACTACAAAGGGATATATTAAGCGCCAGTTATCAGATGTCCAAGGTAATTATCTTGCATCATTGGCGAACAACCTTTTAGACAATACCTTAATCAAATACAGGCAGGAGCTTATTGATATGTTTATGTTCAATTCATTGTCCTTTTGCGTTACTGACTTGTCTAATACGCTAGCGACCACGAGCAACGAGAAATTCGTGGAGGATTTGATATCCAAACTGAATAATTTTCATTACCTTGATTCTACAGTAAATGAAATTTACAAGGACTATCCAATAGCTCAGTCTGCTTTAATATCCGGCTTTAGAAAGAGGACTAATTATACAATCATACAGTACCATGGTATGGAGTAGGACCAAAGGAATATCAAAAATCTCACGCCCGCATTGCCTTTCGCCAACAAGACTAGTAGCTTTTTAACTAAATAATGTCCACAAGGTTAAAAGCCAGCCTATACCATTCTTCACCTACGCTTCAAAGTCTTCCTGCACTTTATAGGGCATTGACTCATAGTATATTAACAAATAAATCTACGCTTATAAAGCCTTGGATATATCTATTTAAAAATATAGACGGAGGTCTGCTAAATGACTAAAGCTTTTACTTTTATCGGCGGTGATGACCGGCAAAGGGAAGCCCTGCGTATGATGTCTAAAGAGGGATTTGATATAAGGGTATATGGCCTGGACTGCGACAATGTGGAGGGACAGGTAGAGGAGTATTCCAAGCTCTCACCAGAGCTTTTTAATTGCGATGTCCTCATGCTCCCAATACCCTACAATAATATCGAAGGTTATATAACAATGGATAAGGATAAGTATGGGGCTCAAAAGGTATCAATAGTCCAGGTCATGGACCATGTAGACCCCTCTACCCTTTTAATACTTGGCAAGGCTGATGAGCGGCTTAAGCTTTTGGCCCAGGAAAAGTCGGTGAAATACTACGATATATTGGGCCAGGAGGCTTTTTCTATACTAAATTCGATTCCGACAGCGGAAGGGGCTATCCAGGCAGCTATGGAAAGTAGCCATGAAACTATCCACGGCAGTAAAGCCCTAGTTCTTGGTTACGGCAGAATTGGCAAATGCTTGTCCCGCATGCTAAAGGGGATAGGGGCAAATGTATCTGTTGGGGCTAGGAAAAGTGAAGACCTCTCATGGATAAAGGAGGGGGGCTACAGGCCTGTCCACATAAGTAATCTAATAAAGGTCTTGCCAGACCAGCAGCTTATATTTAACACCATACCCCATTTGATCTTGGACAGAAACCGCCTTGAGAAAATGAGCCGGGACGTAATAGTTATAGACCTAGCTTCACATCCTGGTGGTACTGATTTTGAGGCTGCTAGTGAGCTTGGTATAAAGGCTAGACTAGACCTTGGCCTACCTGGCAAGGTTGCACCAGTTACAGCAGGAAGGATAATCATGGAGATAACCTGCGATTTACTAAGGATTAATTTAGAAAATAACAAAAGCTGATAATTAAAAACAAGTATGTAACAATGACTGCATTATTTTATCTTCAGACTTGGTCTTAAAGGAGGTTGTTTTTGATTTGAAAGGCGTAAAGCTTGGTTTTTGCATGTCTGGGTCATTTTGCACCCATAAGGATGCCTTGGTACAAATGAGGAAGCTAAAGGATATGGGGGCTGATATTACTGCTGTATTTTCCTATACTACAGATGCATATGATACCCGCTTCTATACAGCAAAGGAGCTTAGAGAAGAGGTCCTTGAGATAACCGGAAAAGATATTATAAACACAATAGTTGGCGCAGAGCCTGTAGGCCCTGAAAGGCTGTTTGATATAATAGTGGTCGCACCATGTACTGGCAACACCATGGCAAAGCTGGCAAACGCAATTACAGATACACCAGTGCTAATGGCAATAAAGGCACAGCTGAGGAACGGCAGCCCAGTAGTACTTTCTATAGCAACCAATGATGCCCTTAGTAACAACGCAAAAAATCTTGGAGCCCTCCTAAATTTGCCTAATGTCTACCTTGTTCCCCTAAGTCAGGATGCTCCATTTAAAAAGGCTAGATCGATTGTTTCAGATATGAGTAAGCTACCTGAAGCCGTGCAGGCTGCGCTAGAGGGTCAGCAGCTACAGCCTATAATATACAATTAAAGCAAACTAGAATGATAAAGAACTAGGGCCTGCAGCTACTTGCAGGTTCTAGCCATATTAGCCTACTACCCTTATGTAAAACTAGTTCACTCCTTGATCAAGGTGAAATCCCCTTCTCCCCCTACAGCTGGCATTTCATCTATTTCTATATTTCTAACCCTTGCTCTCTTTAGTGACTTTAGAAAATTAACTAATTGCTTAGTCTCCTTTGGTCTTGTGTTCACCTTTTTTTGCTTTTAACTTGGCACGACTTGTATTTGTTCCAATTATCAGGGATAAAACCAAGATAATTAGGCCCGCAATTAGTAATGGCACCCTATAAGGCTTGTCCAAACCCATTCCAAACCCTACAAATACAAAGCTTAGAACTAGTAGTAAAGTATTTGCTTTAATTTTAACTAGAAACACCCCTCAAACCCCTTATTTTTTATCTACTTCTGCCCCTTATTCAAAGTTAACTACTATGGGATCGGTATCTAACAGAGTATCCCAGGATTCCTTTTCAATTATGTGAAGCACCATCTCAAGCTCATCAATGGAGCTAATATCGTTATCTTCCAAATCACTTTCCATAAACGTTATTGTGTCATATGCCTTCTTGCCTGCAGGGATATCACTTGAGAAAATTGGGTCAACCATAAAGCCATTTATAGACACGTCCCTGGTTTGTATGGTAATGGCCTTGTCAGAATTGTTTTCTATGAAAACATATACATCTGCTCCCCAAAAGCTGTCCTCACTACTTACCCTCTTGACAACCACCCTATAGCCATCCTGGTCAAGGACTACCTGCCCGCTATCATCATAGGTCTGCTCAAAGGCCGGGTCTGCTGAAGTGCTTATGCTTATTATGTCTGTCTCGACAAGGGTGCCCCAGCTGTCTGCATCAGATACACTAAACCTTAACTCTATGTCCTTTATTATTTCTATACCTGCCTTATCTAGGCTGTCCTGGCTAAATGTAATCTCATCGTTTGAAGACTTGCCAGCTACAACATTGGCAGAAAAAATGGTATCTACGACAAGGTCATTTACTGTTGTCCCCCTGGTCTGCACCATTATGTCCTCATCCCTATTGTTTTCAATCAGTACCTTGAGGGACGGCCCAAAAATGCCCTCCTCATCTAAGGATTTAAGCTCAATAAAAATATCTCCCTCGTTATAGAGCACCTGCTCATCTACAGTAATACTCTCACTTTGCGTCGGGTCCCCTGGTCCCTCTGTAGGGCTTTCGCCACCAGGGTCCTGGCCATTTATACCATTATCATTGTCAATATTGCATGCGGCTAGTAGCAGTGAAAAGCCTAATAAAAAAACCGCCACTAAGACTTTGCTTTTCTTCATTGTCTTATCCTCCATTTGATTTCACTTTGTCATTAAAGTACAAAAACCACCAAACCTGTACATTTATTATAATGTAAATGCTTTTTATAGTCAATCTTGCACTTAGTGTTCCTCCCCTTGGAGTTAATATTAATCATTTGCCCTTTAGCAATTATTTCGAAATTTACTTTTTTTCCTTTGACATATGGTAAATCAACCCTTATAATTGTAAACAAGCAGAACATCTGTTCGTGTTAATTATACCGCCTACACAAATAAATGCAAGTGAAGATTGGAGGGACACAAGTGAAAAAATATGGGCTAGCCAGCAGGCACAAAACAAGACTAGTAGACAAGGGCAAATACCACAAGGCCAAACTACTTCTCAAAATATACAGGGATGCTGTATGGCGACTTGAGCAGGAGCTTTCTTATACAAGGGACGCTGTTGAATACCTCGGCGGCAAGCATGTCTCATGCCTAGCAGACTTTATCAGCCTTGATATTGATGGCTACTACAGTGCAAGGGACAAAAAAGCCTTTGAGGAAAGGCTGACCAGCATAGCCGAATCAAAGATAATGATCGATACTGTTGACAAGGCTCTCCTTAGGGTTAAAAGCTACCACGACCGGGGCGAGATTTATTATAGGATCCTTTATGACAATTATATAAGCAGGAAAAAGCTTGACCAAGCAGCCATCCAGCTTCGGATCGGCCTATCACATTCAACCTACTACAGGTACAAAAAAGAGGCAATAAACCTATTCTCCACCCAGCTGTGGGGCCTTATACAAATGCCCCTTGTCGACATCTGGGGCAATATCACAGTAGCTGAGGCAGCAGAGGAGCGATTTGACAGTAAAATGACACAAGGTTGAAATTGTATTGATAGTTTGTCCGACCTATACTTGTTACAGCAGGGAGTGTTTGCTTATTTACCTGAAAACTAAGTATCAGCAAAAGAGCAAAAGAGCCGTCTGACCAAGGAGTAAAACCCTTGAAAAGGCGGCTTTTTTGTTGCCAAAATTCCATTTTGTAAGCCTCCCTGACCTAAGACATGGGGAGGACAAGGAAATGATTTATGAATTCAAAGACAAGGGTATCACCCTAAGGCTGTTCAAGGATGGCAGGGCAACCTACTGTGCAGGAGGCAGAGCCACAACTTTTAAGGCATCAGACATAGAAGACTTCACCTATTGTTTTAACGATGGGAGTAAAACCACCCTGAATGTTGATGACATGATAGCTAGCGGCTCTCGTCCTGATAGCGCCCAGCTCTGGCCCCTTATCCTAAAGGGCGAAGACCTCTTGCACCGCAACAACAACCACACCCAGACCCGCCGCCATGAGTCCTATAGTGACAAAAATGATAAATGGGCCACCTTGACCGGCAGGACTATTAGTATTGAAGATGAAACCATCAAAAGAGCTGATAGCCATGCCCTAAAATCTGCAATAGTCACACTACTAACTCAGCAGAAAATCCTCCTGCACAGGATATATATCCAGGATATGTCTATAAGTCAAATCGCCCAGCTTGAGGGGGTCAGTAAGTCTGCTATCTGCCACCGATTAAATAAAATATATAAAAGACTGGAAAAACACCTATCCGCACACTAGGGTATTGCCTGGAAAATTATTTTTTAATTTAGGGGCTCAACAATCCCTCCTCCCGTGGCTTATATACAAAGCCAATTTTAAAAAGGAGGACAAAAGCATGGATTATAAGTACAAGACCCTAGTAATAGGTGCAAAGGCAGCTAGTGAAGAGGCCAAAATACAGCTACTCGACCATCTTAAGCCCTTAATGCTCTCAGCCATAAGGAGGTATGGTCGCGGCATGGAAAGGGAGGACCTCATGCAAGAAGCAAGGCTTGCTGTCCTAGAGGGCATTGCCCTATATGATGAGTCCAAGGGTATACCATTTTTGCTCTATATAAAGTCAAAGGTATACTTTCATATCCACAACCTTACTAGAAACCGAAGACCTACCTCCTCTCTAAATACACCTGTAAACTCGGCAGAAGCTAAAGAATATGTAGACCTCTTGCCAGATGAGGAGGCAGATCCTACTGAAGACATCCTTAAAAGAGAACAAATCCTTGCCCTAAGGGAAGCCCTAGAAAGGCTGACCTCCCGCCAGCGCTATGTGATTGACCAGCACTATTACCTGAAAAGGAACCTCAAGTCTATAGCCGGGGACATAGGGCTTAGCTACAAAACTGTCCTGCGGGATAAGAAAAAGGCAGTGGAGATATTGGCCAACCTCTTGGAGCCCTAAATTAGATTTTTAGCAATATAAGCTAAATTAAGAATAAAAATCTCCTAGAAAGCAAAACTTATATTCAGTAAGCACTATAAAGGGAGGCTACTTAATTTGGACAAAACACAAAAGGATTTTGAAAAGGGGCAACAGAAGCTTGATAAGGCCAAGCAGCTTGAAAATTTCACAGTAAACAACAGCGGCAAGGGCCTAACAACAAACCAAGGTATGAAATTATCTCATACAGATGATTCTCTTAAGGCTGGGGAACGCGGACCTACGCTCATGGAGGACTTTCACTTTCGTGAAAAGTTAACCCACTTTGATAATGAGCGTATACCAGAGCGGGTCGTCCATGCCCGGGGCTTTGGTGCCCATGGCTATTTCCAAGTATACGAGTCAATGGCAGAGCACACAAAGGCTAAGTTTTTGCAAAATCCGGATGTTAAAACGCCTGTATTTGTGCGTTTTTCAACCGTCGTAGGGTCTAAAGGCTCAGCAGATACAGTCCGGGATGTCAGGGGCTTTGCAACAAAGTTTTACACAGAGGACGGCAACTATGACCTGGTGGCCAACAATATGCCAATCTTTTTTATCCAGGATGCTATAAAGTTTCCTGATGTAGTCCACGCCATAAAGCCTGAGCAACACAATGAAATACCCCAAGCAACAGCAGCCCACGATACCTTTTGGGACTTTGTTGTAAACACACCAGAGATACCCCATATGATACTTTGGCTAATGAGTGACCGTGCTATCCCTAGGAGCTTCAGAATGATGGAGGGCTTTGGCGTTAACACCTTCCGATTTATTAACGATAAGGGCAAGGCCACATTTGTTAAGCTATTCTGGAAGCCCCTGCTTGGCGTCCATTCCCTTGTATGGGATGAGGCCCAAAAGCTATCTGGCTCAGACCCTGACTTCCATAGGCGGGACCTTTGGAATGCCATAAACATGGGTGAGTATCCCGAGTATGAGCTGGGCGTCCAGATGATAGATGAGAGTGAAGAGTTTATGTTTGACTTTGATATCCTAGACCCCACCAAATTGTGGCCCGAGGAACAGGTGCCTGTCCAGCGCATAGGCCGGATGGTCTTAGACCGCAATGTAGATAACTTCTTTGCAGAAACTGAGCAGGTGGCCTTCCATCCAGGCCATGTGGTCCCAGGGATAGACTTTACCAATGACCCCCTCCTACAGGGTAGGCTATTCTCCTACCTGGATACCCAGCTCGTCCGCCTAGGAGGCCCCAACTTTCATGAGATACCCATCAATAGGCCCATAGCCCCAGTGCATAATAACCAGCGTGAAGGCCTGCATAGGATGACCATAAATAAGGGGGCTGTTGCCTACTCCCCAAATACCCTCCAGGCTAATACTCCAGAGCCAGTAGCTGAGGAAGAAGGCGGATATGTCCACCATACTGAAAGGGTTGATGGGTCCAAGATACGCAAAAGGAGCGAGAGCTTCAAGGACCATTATAGCCAAGCCAGGCTTTTTTGGAACAGCATGTCCAGCATAGAAAAGCAGCATATTATTGAGGCCTTCCATTTTGAAGTTGGTAGTGTGCTGGACAAGCAAACAAAGCAGCGTGTGGTAGATATGTTTAGCAATGTAGACGGAGATTTAGCTGAGAAGATAGCCACTGGAATAGGTGCAGCCCCACCAGCAGAAAAGTTTTTAATGGACACAAGTGCCTCATCCCCCGCCCTAAGCCAGCTAAACACACCAAAGTCCGCCAAGTCTAGGAAGGTGGCAATACTCATTGAAAATGGCTTTAACCACACAGAGCTTAGCCAGGTTATGACCCTACTCAAAAGTGGCGGCGTAAATACGGAAGTTATTAGTAGCAACATTGGCATTGTAACGAGTGCAGAGGGAAAAGAGCTTGAGGCCATGAGAAACTATATTACTGGCTCCTCTGTCAAATATGATGCAGTATATATTCCAGGAGGACAAAAAAGCGTAGATGCTATGATAAACCAGAGTGACTCCCTCTACTTTGTAAATGAAACATTCAAGCATGTGAAAACACTTGCAGCTTCAAACGAAGGTGTTGACCTCTTAGCTGCCTCTACAATAAAGGGCGTAGCCTTGGCAGGTCCTGACACCGAGTCCGACCTCCTAACAGAGCTAGGCGTGGTGACTATAAGAAATGCCACTGACATGACCCTATTTGTACAGGAATTTATTAAAAACATCTCAGAGCACCGTCACTGGGCAAGGGAGAACAAGAAAAACATGACCCCTGCTTGATAGGATTAAATAACAAGGCCTCGACTAATACATAGCCGAGGTCTTTTTTAATAAAATATTATTGTGTAAATTTTAAGGAGGGTTTTCGTGCATCCCCCTGCAAAGCTAAATATACTACTAATCATTATAGGCTGCCTAGCTGTCGTCGTTGGCACCATAGGGATATTCCTCCCCATACTGCCCACCACTCCCTTTTTGCTCCTAGCTGCAGCATGCCTTAGTAAGGGGTCTAAAAGACTCTATAATAAGCTTATGGGCAACCGGGTCCTAGGTAGCTACATCAGGAACTACCAGGAGGGCAAGGGCCTACCCCTGCCTTCAAAGATATTTACCATAGGCCTACTTTGGCTATCTATAGGAAGCTCTGCCCTTTTCTTTATCGGGAGCCTAGCCCTAAGGCTATTGCTCCTCCTAATAGCTATTGGTGTCACAATTCATTTAGTCAGAATAAAAACAGTTCCTAGATAGGCCCTAGTCCTCCCCATATATATACTCATTGAGCGCCTTCCTGTTTTTATATAAATCTGGTACTAGTACGGACATACCCCTTATCGAAGCCTCCCTAAATGCCCCACTGACAGGTATCCGGTGGGTCTCAACCTCACCAGCATTCATGGTATAGATAGTGTAGGCTAGGCTTAGTATCTGGGTATTGGACAAGTCCGTGGTTACCAGCGGGAAAGTTACATCTATCATACTTATGATCTCATTGTAGGGTAATCCCTTGGTCTTGTTAAAGGCGGCTGTAACAACACGCCTTTGGCGCTCTGTCCTCTCATAGTCGGCGTGGCCTATCTTTCGGATCCTGGAGTATGCCAGTGCAAGCTTGCCATCCATATGCACTCTGCCCTCAGTTACATATTTAAAGCCTTGGTTCCTAAGGTGGCTTGCTTCTCTGGAATTGACAGGGATTTCTACTCCCCCAATTATATCTACAACCTTCTCAAACCCGTCAAAATCAACCTCGATGTTGCCATCTATAGGGATAAGGAAGTTCCTTTCTATGGTTTGGTTTAAAAGCTTCATACCGCCATATGCATAAGAAACATTTATGCGGTTGTCACTATAGCCAGGTATTTGCACATACAAATCACGCATTAAGGATGTTACCCCTATGGTCTTAGTCCTCTTGTTTATAGTGGCAATCATCATTGAGTCAGACCTTGCACGTCCCTCGCCTGATCTCCTATCCTGCCCGATGAGCATTATGTTTATGACATTTTTGTCCCTAATAACACCAGCGTCATCTGGCCAGACTACATCGTCCGGGTCCATAACATCGAAACCTTCTCCATTTGGATCGTCAGTCTCAAAAAACTCTTCCCCAGGTGGGATAGTAGGCGAGTCCTCCGGCCGGTTTATAAGGCTGAGCTTTGCATCTACATACAAATAAGCAGTAGCAAAGAAAGCTACCAGCAAAACAGCCAAAGTCGAAGAGAGAATAACTATGATCTTCTTTCTCTTTGACATGGGTTTACCCTTTTTTTTACCCCTTTTTTTACCCCTTACATCTTCACTCATACTTTAACTACCTTTCACCCAAGTTTATAATAAGCTGGGTATTTAAATTCCCATCTTATTTATTTTTTTAATCATTTTGCTTGATAAGGCCATACTAAATTAGTTTATTATAAAACAAATAACAATACTATATGCAGCCAGCATAAAATAAAAACATTATTCCTTGCGCAGAAAATGTATGGCCAATACTCCAGCTGAGCTTATTACAAAACCCAATATAGCTCCAACCATTATATTTTCAACATGCCTTGGTCCAGTTTTTCTACCAGATGTAGCCGAGTTTAACTGATATATATGTCTCTCTACTACATTTATGATGGTTGTTTTTTGTTTATCTAATACACCTGTTTCGTAATACCCATTAATAACTTCCTTTTCTGCCCTTATGTGCCCTATGTTGTCCTTGTTTTGCCTAATGGTATTCTCCAAGTTATTTATAGTTTGCTTTTTGATTAATATATCTTCTTGTAGTTTTTCATATTCAGGGTTACTTATACTCTCAATAATCATAACCTCGCCTATGTCCGGTATAGTATCCAAGATATCATCTATGTTGATGAATTTTTGCATACCCTCTAAAAGCTCCAAGTTGTTTTTCAGGCTTTCGTTTTCATAGCTTAAGCTAATCTGCGAAGACTCTATACCAGCTGTAAACCTGTCATAATAGTAAAGTAGCGTCCTATCCCTCACCACTGTATCCACATATTTTATGTAGTTTTCATAGAGGGCTTGTGCTATTAGCACCGCAGCATCAGGATCATCATAGCTTATCGCTATAGTATAATCAGTCTTATCG
>DASRNC010000319.1:0-3848 GCA_035647595.1 Bacillota bacterium
CTCTCAATTAACATCCGGTATGCCTCCTCAATTGAGTCGACATCTTCGCCCAATAGCCTTTGAGTTAGCTTGACTCCTAGAGAAACAATATATTGTCTTGTATTAGTGTTCACACAAATCATCTCCAGTAATAATCGCTGATGCTTTGTAGCCTCTTATCGGCATTAACCATTATAGTGTTGTAGAGCTGGTCAAAGGATTTGTCTTCATATATATAGTTCCAGACAAGACTGAAAATACTGTTTGAAATAACCCTCTCTGCTGGCAACCAAATTGGCGATGTAGGGTAGTGTTTAGCGCTTTGGATTTGGGCATAGAGCGGGGTCGCCCTAGGATGGCCTTCAAAGTCCCTCCAAAAGCCCCTGTCAATGGCGGGTGTATCTCCTGTCATCTTACTTCTATTGCTATAGTGCTCACTGGTCATCAGCTCTGCAGCTACAGCCCAGGCCTCAACCCTATGCCTAGCATTTGATGGAACGCATAGGACTGAGCCACCGGCAAAGGGGGGCGACGAGCCACTTGGGCCAGTGGGGATAGGAAAGGCCTTGTGGGTGAAGCTGTATCTACTATCGATATCCCTCTGCCTATATAGGTCCAATATCAGCTTCCACCACCTGGTTATGGAAAAGGTAAACTTATTGTCAAGAAAAAATTCATTGTCTATGGCATAGCTCGGCCGAGTCATAATATTCCTGTCAAGGCGGGCTGCCTTCATCAAGCGCTTTAGATAATTACAAAAATCGTGTAGACCTGACTTGTTAGCCGGGCTAAAAAGTGGGTATTTTACTTCATCTATGTCCCAGCCAAAAGATCGGAGCCACGGCAGGAGTAAATTCATTGTATCATGCTGGGGCCGTATAAGCAGTGCCAGAGGCAGGCGGTTTTCGTAAAAGGGGTCGGAGGAATGGGCCTTTAGTATACGGTCACATGTTTCAAGTAGCCCCTCCGTGGTGTTAATTTCCTTGCCTTGGATGTTCATATGTGTCATATGCTCCCTATTTGCAAATAGCATAAGGGTGTCAGCAATCCATGGCAGGCATACCTTCTTACCTTCAAAAAGGCATAGGTCCTCTATCCAATCTGCAAGGGGCTCGTACTTGGGAGAAGATTTGGGCACTTCATCTAAAAAACCCATACTTGCGTAACCACTAATCCATGTTGTGCCGAGCTGGAACAAATCAGGAGGGTTGTCCGACTTTAACTTTTGAGAAATAACGTCAACCGCATGGTACCAGGAAACAGCCTCGTATTCGATTGTAATATCTAGCTTATTTCCCACTTGCTCAAAAAAATCATCATAAAAGGATGTAAAGTTGTCTGTAGTAGAAGCAGACATCATCAGTATTTTTATTGTTTTTTTCAAGATATCCACCCACCCGGTAATGTAATTGCAGGAATTTGGTCTATTGTTTACTCAATTCGACAAAAAAACCTATTTTCCTGCGAGGACCAGATAATGATAGATGATTTTTAATTATAATTAATGCAAGGTTGACACATATTGGATATACGAATAAGATTAATATATAGGCCGAAATACGTAAAATGCAGGCTAGTTGAGCTAGGATTTCAAACTGGAGGTTTTGTAGATGAAAATAAAATGGCTTGGACATTCCTGTTTTCTAATCACAGCATCTAGTGGTGTAAGGATCCTTACCGACCCCTTCGACGAAAGTGTAGGATACAGGCTACCGAGTGTGGAGGCGGATATTGTTACCACCAGCCATGACCACTTTGACCACAACCATGTCAAGGTTGTCAAAGGAGACTTCAAGCACATTGACTCGCCTGGGGAATACAGTGAGAGGGGAGTAGGGATTAGGGGTGTGGCTTCATATCACGATGCTAATGAGGGTAGTGAGCGGGGCAACAATGTGATATTCACCTTTAAAGTCGATGGTCTTAAGGTCTGCCATGCTGGTGATTTAGGCCATCTACTAAAAGATGAACAGGTTAAAGCTGTGGGTAATGTGGATATCTTGCTGCTGCCTGTAGGGGGTACATACACCTTAGACTACAAAGAAGCGGCTCAAGTAACGAGTCAGCTCGGGCCAAAGACTGTAATACCAATGCATTATAAGACGCCAGCCATAGACTTCACCATAGATGGTGTTGATAAGTATCTTGAGGCTATGGACGAGGACAAGGACAGCTATGGAGCCCAAGAAGTTGAGTTTACAGCGGACAGCCTAGAAAAATTAGGCAGGGTGCTGGTCTTAGATTATGAGTAAAAAGAAGGCTAATAGTATTTTCCTGCAGGATGACTTTCTTATCTTTTCCCATAGGGGTGGTCTTGCCCTTTACCCTGAGAACACGATGTATGCCTTCAAGCAGTCGGTAAAACGCTTTGGTGCTGATGTGCTGGAGCTGGATGTACATATGACCAGTGACGGCCAGATTGTTGTTATCCACGATGAAACTCTGGATCGGACAACAAATGGTAGCGGGAGAGTTAGAGAAATGGGCCTAGCACAGGTCAAGCGACTTGATGCAGGCCATAGCTTTACCACCGATGGAGGCAAGACCTATCCATGCAGGAACAAGGGGTTGACAGTTCCTAGCTTGGGAGAGGTCTTTTCCTGTTTCTCTGATAGGGGGGTTGGCATAAATATAGAGATTAAAAGGCCATATCCGCATATTGAAAAAAAGCTATATAAACTGATCCTGTCCCATAGGATGACGGACAGGGTACTTGTCAATTCCGGTTACCCCTTGGTGCTCAGGCGGTTTAGGAGACTTAATAAGGCGGGTATATGTACAGGGGCGGATTTTTTAGACAGCCTTCGTGCCTTTACCTTGAGCAGGCTCAAGCTGTATAAATTCTACAAAACAGCTGCTGATGCCCTGCAGCTCCCATTATGGTTTAAGGGTAGGTTTAGGGTGGTAACAGGGGACATGGTGGAGCTTTGTAAACAAAAAAAGCTAAAGCTACATGTTTGGACCATAAATAGTATAAAGGATATGGAAAAGCTCATAGACCTAGGCGTTGACGGTATTATGACCGATTATCCTAACAAGCTATACAGGCTCAATCCTAAGATAAAGAGTTGATATCGGGAATAGGGGGGGAGAAGAGAGAAGGAGCAGAGGAAAATATAGTGAAATACAGTAAAAAAGCAAATATTAAGATAACTAGAGGAGATAAAGATATGGCAAAAGAAGCTGGGGGACAAATTACTAAAGAATCTGGACTAGACATGGAACGCCTTAATAAGCAAATCGAATTTATCGTAGAGATAGACAAACTAAAGCATATACTACGCCAAACCTTGCTGATAGACAAATCAAGAAGGGAAAATGATGCCGAGCATTCCTGGCACCTGGCCATGATGGCTATGATTTTAAAGGAATACGCGGCAGGAGATATTGACCTGGAGCGTGTTATGAAAATGGTACTCATCCATGACATAGTTGAGATAGATGCAGGCGATACATTTGCATATGATGAAGACGCCAATGCAGACAAGGAAGAGAGGGAGTTAGAGGCGGCAGAGAGGATATTTAGTCTATTGCCCGAGGATCAAGGAAATGAGATAAGGGCCCTATGGGATGAGTTTGAAGAAGGGGAGACAGCGGATGCCTTGTTTGCAGCATCAATGGATAGGCTGCAACCTTTAATCCACAATCATTTCACCAGCGGGCATACCTGGGCGGGGGCTATAAGAAAAGACCAAGTGATCGCCAGGATGTCAAAGGTAAAAAAAGGCGCACCAGCCCTTTGGCAAATAGTCCAAAAGATAGTAGATGAAAATGTAGAAAAGGGACTGTTAAAAGTTTAGAGTACGCAGTGAAGTACAGACAAGAGAAGGTTGATAGAGATAGGGCCAGCTGTTATGCTGGCCCTATCC
>DASRNC010000320.1:0-2713 GCA_035647595.1 Bacillota bacterium
ATATCTAATATACTTACTAGTGCAAGATGCCCACTTTTATAAGTGGCGAGTTCACTATTAATATGCCCAAGTATGAAAGAAATTTAACCTTATCGGTTTTGAATATAGTCATTTAGGACAAGCGCCTTGTATTTTGTTGTATCCTACTTAGTATTAAATGCCCATTGGGCTTTAATAAATTAGTCTCCAAGGTGGAGGATTAAAATCAATTAAGGGGGATAAAAATGCGAAAAAGAAATTTCAAAAAACTCGCCGCTTTATTTATAGTGGCAATCTATGCACTTTCAACTTTAGTGTTTGTAGGTGCGGAGGACGGCGTTGACGGCTGGACAGGCGTTGATGCAGTAGATGGAGATATTGGTATATCTACTATTGAGACAACTACCGATATGGCAGCTGACGGAGAGAGTTCCTTAATGGTGGCGTTTGTTCCTGGGCATTCGAAGTACCAAGTTAGATTACCGCTAGAGGGTGTATTGCCAGGTCAGACCCTAATCTTCAAGGTCTTTATTCCTGAGGAAACTAATCTCAATGGCTTTCAACCATTTTCACAGGATAGCGGCTGGGGTTGGGTTGACGATTGGAATAACGCAGACGAAGGAGAATGGCTAGAGGTAGAATATACTATTCCAGAGGGTTCCTCAGAACCTATACAACGTGTAGGCATTCAGTTTGTGTACCCAGATGGCGAAATATTAGAAGAAAATGACGTTGTTGTATATATAGACAGTGCTGCTCTTGGCTTTGACGTTGCGTTTGAAGAAGACGACAATGGCGACGCTGACGACGAAGACGACAATGGCAACGCTGACGACGAAGACGACAATGGTGACGCTGACGACGAAGACGACAATGGCGACGCTGACGCTGATGACGAAGACGACGACGAGACAGTTCCTAAGACTGGTTATGCTAGCACAATAGGCTTTGTTCTATTGGCAGCTGCCTCCTCAGGAGTGCTTGTTAGCAGGAAGAGAAGAAAGTAATCAGTAGACATTAAAAAAGAGCCGGTTTTCCGGCTCTTTTTTATTATTGTTTTTTTACTGTAATAGCAAGTGTGCTTTAACTCTACTCGTCCTCGATTACCTCTATCTCCAGGACATCAAAGTCAATTGTCTCAATAAAGTTGTCCTGATTAAACGTGATTAGGCCCAGGTCCTGAAACTCTCTTTGATTTTTTGGGAACCAAACAGGTCTTTGTAAATCAAATTCATAACAAATTTTCTGTATGCACTTATGGAGGCAGTCCTCCTTGCTGTGGTCATCAAGGTCACATTTTACTACCATATCCATTATATATTTATTGTTCTTGCGTATCCTGCCCCATACCTTGTACATCACATCACCTTATCATAATTATTTTAGCTTCATTATATCAGAGAATGGGCATATTAAAAGTTAGAATCATACCCTATTGTATGGTATTCTTATTACAAATTAGTTTATGTTGGGAGAGGAAAGGCTTGAAAAGACTGGTAAGCTTTGTAAAGACTATTTATACACGCTATATAGATCACCAGGTGCCTGCGCTCAGCGCCCAGGTAGCTTATTTTTCCTTACTATCCATTTTCCCCTTCCTAATTTTCATCATGACCATAGTGGCAAGGAGTCCCTTAAATGACGTTGATGTTATCAGTCCCTTGGCTAATGTTTTACCCTATGAGACATATATCTTCTTAAGGGATAACCTAGAGCATGTGGCAAGCAATAGAAACCTCGAACTAGTCTCCTTTGGACTTGTAGCAGCGCTCTGGGCTGCCTCTAATGGAGTTAGGGCTATCATTGTCGGACTCAATAGGGCCTATGACAAAAAGGAAAAGCGGTCGTTTTTGAAGATAAAGCTTGTATCAATAACCTTTACGCTTGCATTGTCTTTTGTTATCATTCTTTATTTTGTCCTATTGATATTCGGCAACAGGCTTGGAGACTTTTTCACCAGCCTTGGCTTATCCCAAAATCTACGCCTATTATGGGACAGGCTTAGGGTTATAGTCCCCATCTTCTTGATGGTGGTAGTATTTGCTGCCCTTTACAAGTTTACGCCCTGCTCCCGCCTAAGATGGAGGGATGTATTGCCCGGGGCTGTCTTCACATCAGTCGGTTGGTTTGTAGCCTCTATAGCCTTTTCCTACTATGTCGACAATTTCTGGAATATCGAGTTACTCTACGGTAGTATCGGCGGTATTATCGCCCTTCTTATTTGGCTGTACTTGAGTGCAATGCTACTTATATTAGGTGGCCAGATCAACGCCATCTTGGCAGATGGTCGTAATAAGGGTATTGACAGCTGTAAATAGAAATAGTTATCTTTGACTTATGGGTTTATATTTGTCAACCTGATCTAAGGTCCTGTATGCAGGCCGGATGATTCTCCCACCGCTGATGAGTTCTTCCATAGCATGGGCACACCAGCCAGGCACTCTGGCTATGGCAAATAGGGGTGTAAATAGGTCGGAGGGGATTCCCAACATTTCATAAACAAAGCCTGAATAAAAGTCAACATTGGCGCTAAGCTCCTTGCTGTTGCCCTTGACCTTGCTAAAAAGCTCGGGAGTCAACCTTTCTATGTTCTCTAGGAGTGCAAACTCCTCCTCCATACCCTTAACCCTTGATAGCCTTGCCGCCTTTTCTTTTAGTAGGTCGGCCCTGGGATCTGACAGAGTGTAAATGGCATGGCCCATACCATAGATAAGACCAGCACCATCAAAGGCTT
>DASRNC010000321.1:0-2542 GCA_035647595.1 Bacillota bacterium
GTCAAAGCATCCCATTTTGTTTGCAGTTCCTCACTAGAATTGGAAGTGAATAATCCCAGAGATGCAACTTCCCTGGATATTTTATCCGCTTGACCGATGTTTGTAACTCTAACATATGCTGCACTGTACTCTGTACTCAGTCCGCTTCGTTGTAAAAGATCCTTAGCTGTACTCAAACTGATGTAAGCATTTGGATGCTGTGAACTTTCTATGTTTTTCATATTGCCTGTCCGATCCTCCCCCTTGGAGGTCGCATCAAAGGACAAGATTCCACACACTTTGGACACGATTTTCCTAATCCCAGGAATTTCAATAGAAAATCCAGCATTTAGCCAGTCGATATCAGGGGCTTTCTTATTACCACTTGTATTAGAATTAGCATCGGAAAACTCCATCAAGCTAGCCTCATTTAACACCACATATGGCATAGTGCTGCTTTCTGGATATATTGTTCCCTCTATAAAAGGCTCAGCTATGTAATTACTGTCTATGCCTGTTAAGGTAAGCTGGGCAGAGTATACTCCCGTTTCCATAACAACAGGTATGAAATACAAAGGTGACACGGCCACAACACCCTGCAAGTCAGATATTTCAATTATACTACTGTCAGTAACAGGTACATTAGAGTCTGGAGTTAAAACAAGCTCATGCGGCTGTTCTTTTTCTTCCTTGACAGCTGTAAATATAGCTCCTGCATAGCAAATACAAAAACTAGCAAGAACCACAGCGATTATGGGCAATACCGTCCATCGGCCCCTTAATGTCTTAATGGACAATTTTATCCTATCCCATAATTTCATTATACTTCGACCTCATTCGTTAAATTTACTTTGTCCTCTTTTATTCTACGGTTTTTGCTGACTAATAGATATATCACTAAGGCCAAAATAACAATTCCGCCTATTATAAGAGAAATCCACCATTGTCCTGCTCTTTCAGGTTCCTCCTCGATATCAGGTTCTGTATCCCGTATAACAGGTTCATTTATATTTGTATAAACCTCTATTTCTTCAGTATATTCTATAGCATTTTCATCTTCATATATGAGAGTTATAAAGCCAGATGTGTATCCATACTTTTCATCTCCTTCATAATCATCCGACATATCCTTCATTCCTACAAAGACGTCCATATCTCCTACAACAGAGGTTCCAGGCTCCAAATTCCCCATAAAGGCAGCACTAATTGGTAACAGTCCAGGCGCTTCCAACTGACAACGTACATTATATACCCTGCCTCGCCCTAAGTTCATCACTTGGAAAGAAAGAGGCAAAGTGTCACCAGCATTAACTTGTGTTGGGACCTTAGGTGCTTCCAATTTCACTCGTAAAGGCTGACTTACTGTTATGGGGACTGTCCCTGAAGATGAAAGTGTCATAGCATCGGAATTGTCGTATGTGATATTAAGACTTATGCTATACCTTTGGGGAGCTGTATCCAAATCAGCTTTATATGAAAATTTGATATCTGCTGTATCTCCTCTACTTAGCTTTGATATAAAAACCGTATCGCTATCACTTATTAAAGCTATACTAGCTGAATCCACTGTAGCTGTCACCGTCATATTCTGGACTGATTCCTTATCACTGGTGTTCTTCAATGTCGCCTTAACTACAAATTCCTCTCCAGCTACAATGGGAGAAGGTTCCGTCATATAACTATCAACCAATATTTTAGGCTGTGATACAGGTGGCTCTGGCTCTGGTTCCGGCTCGGGCTCTGGTTCGGGTGGATTGGGATCCTTGCCATCATTTATAGTCACATAGCAAGTAAAACTTTGTTGCAAAGGCGCTCCATCCTTACTACGAGCTTGTACATCTATAGAAACAGAGTAGACACCATTATATCGATCTGAGGAGAGGTCAAGATCGAATCTCACTAGAAAGGACGACACTTCAATACCGCCTTGTACAAGGTTGTCTTTCAATTCTACAGTCTTTTGTAGGTTTTTATAAACAAAAGGTGAAGACATGGGATCTCCTAGCGTAGGTGTAACTATAATCTTATTGTCCAGTAGCTCACCTTCCAATAACAATGGGACCACAACTATGGCTTTTCCATTCTTTACAGTTGGTGTGTAACCATCCTTATAAGCCCTATCCATACCTTCATAAATATTCCCGTTGTCTATGCTGAGATTAACAGGAATACCAGGTTCCTCATCTTGTGGAGGAGATGTAGTAGCCAATGCAAAGCTTGGCAATGCAAACATTAGTATAAGTATGATAGCTGTTATAGACTTAATTTTTCTCATGTTGAACCTCCCGAAGATTATCTTCATTGTAGAATATATTTCTTAGATGCTGACTTTTCCATTAGCTAGATTAAACATTCTATCTGCATCCACAACATGGTTTATACCGCTTACAAGCTCAAGTATGGTATAGCCACTTGATTTGTGAACTTCTCTTAGTAAATCTCCGATCTTTTCTCTATCCTTTATGGAAAGATCGGCTGACATGTCGTCTAATAGCAATATCCCCGGTTGAGAAGCAAGAGCTCTGGCAATTCCAGCTGCCTGTAACTCATACATGGTCAGCTG
>DASRNC010000322.1:0-6311 GCA_035647595.1 Bacillota bacterium
CAAGCATGGAGTGAAGTAATTAAGCAAAGGTTAAAGTGTAGCAATATATGACTGCCTAATGATTTTAATACTCTTTTCTATATCCTCTATGCTGGCTAAACGTACACGCTTATCCAGGGTATAGCTATAATTCTCTGGGACGTTTTCAACATTGTATAAGGGATCATTCATTGCCTCACAGGGGAAGAGATAGACAGTAACAAAGCTTTTAGATATACGGACCTCGGCAAAGTTTCTCGTAGTATAGTAGGCTATGTAGTCCCCTGTAATTCTTTCACTAATGCTATCATCAAGGTTTAGAATCCCATGCCGGAGGTTTTTGAACATACTACATGTCTTATCAGAGCCCTTTTCAAGGTGGTGGTCCATACTATAATGTCTATACTTAATGCGGTCCTTGCCCCCTTCAATAAGCTTGAGGCCAGATGAGGCTGCCTTTGCAGTAGGGTAGATGTTTTCAAGATAGAGCATATCGTCTTCGTACCAATAATATTTATATAGGTTTATATAATCACTTAGTCTGCTGATTGCATATTTATCAAACTTATTGTATTTGTCTGCGATAAGTATGGCTTTAGGGCTATTCCAGCTAATGAGCATATCATTACCAAGGGCATGCCTTGTAGCTTCCTCAAAGGATTGTCTGTTCATACCCAACCAGTCCAAATAGTAGACAGCCTGATTTATGATATTATCATTTTCGGATTTTTTGTATAGTATAATAGTAGGGCTACCATTTTCATCAAGTCCAAGCGTATCTATGGCGTCACCATACCTGTCATTGGCAGGGAAATCACTAGCGATATAGTATACACCTAATATTTCCTCAGAATTGTGTTCTATAAAGTCTTGCAGGTTTTTGTCCTCATTTGACAATTTGATGTCAAGCTTCTTGGCTTTCCCCTCCCGTATTGCAAATAGTGGCATTATACTACCCCCTGATAGTCCTTTTTAGTTTTTGCTATGGATTAATAGCGAATATCTAGACTTCTTGTAACATAATATTACCTTAATTACCAATTAATATTATACTAATAATCTATCAGAGTTTTGGAGAAAATGCAAATCAAATTTACCTTACAGGATGGACGTAAAGATAATCCAGGTGTAAAATGGAAACTAATGATGACTTAGAGCTTATAACTATTATAGAGGAGTAGGTGAGATTTATGAGAACATGCGGTATAGAAAAGACCACCTTAGCAGCATACCTTATATGCTTTACCATCGCCCTGACTGCCTGCGCAATAACACCGGGCAAAGAGCATATGGGAGGCATTGATAGTGGGCATCCAAGCCCTGACAAGAGTCCACAAGATTTAGTTGAGACCTATATAGACAAGGATGGAACCACGGTTGCCACAAGAATTTTAGCCCCTTCAGGCTATGAGAGAATTGGCCTCCCGGAGGCTTCTTTTGGAGGATACCTCAGAGACCTGCCAGTTAAGCCAGATGGTACAAGGGTTAGCCACTATGATGGTAGTATAAAGTCTAGAGATGTGCATGTAGGAGTGATTGATATAGATGTTGGCGATAGAGACCTGCAACAGTGTGCAGACTCTGTTATTAGACTGAGGGCGGAATACTTATATGCCAAAGGTCAATATGGCAATATACACTTCAACTTCACAAATGGCTTTAATGCTGAATATACAAAATGGATGAATGGCTCTAGAATAAAGGTCCAAGGCAATGATGTATTCTGGGTTGAACAAGGCGAGTACTCTAATGACTATAGTAGCTTTAGAGCTTATCTTGATATGGTTTTTGCATATGCTGGTACATTATCTCTCTCCCAGGAGATGAAAAAGATTCCTATTGGCGAGCTTCAGATAGGTGATGTTTTTTTAAAGGGTGGTAGCCCAGGTCATTGTGTAATAGTTATAGATATGGCTGAAAATACAGGGACTGGGGAAAAGATATTTTTGCTAGCTCAAGGCTATATGCCGGCGCAGGATATACATATCTTGAAAAACCCATCTGACGATAGGATGGATCCTTGGTATAGTAATAGCTTTGGCGAGACACTAATAACACCTGAATGGGAGTTTACCTCTGACCAGCTATATAGGTTTGGTGACTGATATGTTATATATGAGTTTTTACTGTAGGAGGTATAGCATCAGTGAGGCTTAGCATGTATAATATAGGTGAGAGCACATACTTTAGGGGGTGTTACAGATGAAGGTTAGAAAGAAAAATGGTAGCATACAGGATTTTAATCTTAGCAAGATAAAATTTTCAATTGAATGTGTATCAGATGAGGTTGAAATGCCTTTAACAGGCTCAGATGTAGAGCTAATATCCCTAAACATTAAAAGGCAGGTTGATAGCAGGAAAGAGGACATTATAGATACATCTGAGATACACAAAATAGTTATAGAGCAATTGGAAGCCATGGACTACAAAATGATAGCTAAGGCATACGATGGCCTTGCAGGGTAGCTAGGTTATTAAATGCATAAATTGTTTATCCGTCTAGCTATATTATTTAGGTGGATGATATCATGATGGAAATTGTTTTCAACAACTACCCTAGGCATACCATATATTGTGCATGAGTCCTCTGATTGTGCCACAACATATGATCCTGCTGATTTTGCTATCCTTGCGCCCTCCATTCCATCCGAGCCCATACCGGTCATTATCACATTTATAGACTTATCACCATATGATTGAGCAGTTGAGGTAAAAAGCATATCTACCGAAGGGCTATAGTTATAATCAAAACGTTCCTTGTTATACAGTGATATACTCCCGTTCTTTTCTATATATATATGCTTGCCACCAGGACATACATATGCATATCCCTGCTGCATAACCTCGCCATGTTCTGCTTCCTTAACTGTGATCGCAGAGTCCTTATTGAGCCTATCTGCGAGGGAAGCTGTAAATGAAGCTGGCATATGCTGAGCTATGACGATACTAGCGGTAATATTGGCAGATATATTAGGTAAAATCTCAGATAAGGCCTTCGGGCCACCTGTGGAAATCCCTATTGCAACCAAAGAAAATGACCTATTACCCAAATCTACAAGCTTTTCCCTTGTAATTGGGTGGGACTGCAGCTGGGCGTCCTTTGCAAGATTAATCTTGGCAACGAGATCTTCCTTGGTCATCTGGTCCTTGTGTATGTAGTCTACAGCGCCTTTTCTTAGAGCCTCTATTGTAGTTTCTGCACCGTCGTATGTATATGAGCTCACCATGATTATTGGTGTGGGACACTCACTCATTATATGTTCAATGGCCTCCATACCGGACATTTCCGGCATTTCTACATCCATAGTAATTACATCAGGTTTCAAGTGTTTTGTCTTCTCTATTGCCTCGTAGCCGTCCCTTGCAATTCCGATTACTTTAATATCCGGTTCCGAATCTAAAAACAAGTTGATTCGTACACGCATAAAGGGGGAATCGTCTACTATTAGCACTTTCAGCATTCTCTACCTCCTTGGTGTAGTTTAACCCATTATATATTGTTTCATATTAAATTGGAAGTGTTTTAGCTCCTGTGTTTACTTAGGTTAAATATGGCAATAATCTAAGTAAAACTACTATGGGGTGAATAAGATGAAAAATTTTTTACTTGCATTTTTTAGCGGGTTTGAAACAGAATCAGGAGATGGGGAGCAGGCAGAGCTACTCAACTATGTAAACCAAGCTAAGGAGGACTGGCATGCCGCACAGAACTATTTTCAGAATGTGTGCGACCCCGAGCTAGTCGATTATGCCATATACAAGATAGAAGAGACAAAACGAAAATATATGTACCTATTAAAGCAGGCAAAGGAAGAGGGTGTGATGCAGGACCAGGTATTGTAGCCTGAGAAATCGGCATAGCCATAATATTGAAGTCATAAAAGCCAGGATGTGCCCATACCTATTATAAGACAGGTCTATTACAGTAATTTTTATGGCTGTCAATATTGTTTAAGGTGTGATGTTCATGGTCAGCACTTATATATTAAATGCTGTAATGGCTACTGCAGAAGGCTTGAATATTCCATTTGACATTATACTTGCATACATAATAGGATTGGTACTTTTGTATTTTGTCGGCTGGTTGCTGTTGGTTCCCTTTAAATTTTTACTCCGGTGGATGATAAACGCCCTAATAGGAGGGGCAGCCCTATGGCTATTAAATCTATTGGGCAAATTAATAGGTGTAACAGTGGCAATAAACCCTGTTACCGCATTGACAGTGGGTTTTTTGGGGATACCGGGCATTATACTAATCCTCCTTCTACAATTTATACTTTTTTAAAAGGGTGCAGGGCATCCTTTTTTTATTTGTGAATAGGATTTTGCTTTTCTTGACACTTCAAGGGTAATCAATTACTATAATATTGATGTAAAATTCCCAATACCATCTTACTTGACCAAATTAAAAGGGGGACCACACATGACTTCAGATATTAGGACACCTTCTTTGTGGCAAAGGCATAGAAATCACTTTAGTGTAGGTGCTGCTGTTACACCTGCCACCATAAAAACCCACAGGGAATTGCTCACTCAACATTTTAATAGTTTGACCTGTGAAAATCACATGAAGCCAAGTATACTCCAGCCTATAGAGGGTGAATATAGCTTTGAAGCAGCAGATGCTATTGTTGATTTTGCAAAGGAGCATTCAATGCTAATCAGGGGTCACACCCTTGTATGGCACAACCAAACACCAGATTGGTTTTTCCTTGATGGTGGACTGGCAGCTGACAAGGCACTACTCCTTGATAGGCTCAAGAACCACACAAAAACTGTAATAGACAGGTATGGCCAGCAGATTTATTGCTGGGATGTAGTAAATGAGGCCGTTGAAGACCAGGGTGATGTTTGCCTTAGGGATTCAAAGTGGCTTAAAATTGTAGGGAAGGACTTTATAAAGATAGCCTTCGAAATAGCACGGGAGGCTGATCCCAAGGCCAAGCTCTTTTATAATGATTATAATGCGGTTGTACCAAAAAAACGCGACAAGATATTTGGACTTCTAAAGGATTTAAAGGAAAAGGATACACCTATAGATGGGATGGGTATCCAGGGCCACTGGGATATATACAACTTCAGTGAGGATGATATACGAAAGGCGATTGAAATGTATGCCTCATTGGGCCTAGAAATACATATAACCGAGCTTGATGTGTCTGTGCACGATTGGATGGAGCCATCATCTCTAAAGAAACCCACGGCAAAAATGATCGACCTACAAGAGAAAAAGTATGACGAAATCTTCACCATATTTAGAGAATACAGTGAGGTTGTTAAATCCGTTACACTTTGGGGCGTGGCCGATGATATAACTTGGCTAGATGGTTTCCCCATAAGGGGTAGAAAGAACTGGCCACTATTGTTTGATGAAGACCACCAACCAAAGGAGTCCTTTTGGAGGGTAGTGGATTTCTAGCTTTAGTGATAAGATAAAAAATATTTATAATTGCAATACTTAAGGATGTGACAAAATTGAAGGATAGAAAAAGGATATTTAGTGGAATGCAACCAACTGGTGTTTTGACGCTGGGCAATTATTTGGGTGCCCTCAAAAATTGGGCAGACCTCCAGGATGAATACGAGTCCATATATTGCGTTGTAGACCTGCATTCACTTACTATTCGAAGGGAACCCAAGGAACTACGAGCGGATAGCATGTCTTTGCTTGCCCAGTATATAGCCTGCGGTATTGACCCGGAAAAGAACATATTGTTTATGCAATCCCATGTCAGTGCCCATGCAGAGCTATGCTGGTTGCTTAGCTGCTACACCTATATGGGTGAGCTAAATAGGATGACCCAGTTTAAGGAGAAGGCGTCCGCCCACCAGGACAATATTAATGCAGGGCTTTTTACATACCCGGTGCTTATGGCGGCTGATATCCTACTATATCAGGCTGACCTTGTACCTGTTGGAGGAGACCAAAAGCAACACCTAGAGATAGCAAGGGATATAGCCACCAGGTTTAACGGTGTTTATGGCAATGTGTTTACTGTACCTCAGCCATATATACCAAAGGTTGGTGCCAGGATTATGAGCCTTCAGGAGCCGGAGTCTAAGATGTCAAAGTCTGATGAAAACCAGAACTCCTACATTACCCTGCTTGATACACCTGACACAATCATCCGCAAGTTTAAAAGGGCTGTAACTGACTCTGAGGCTGTTGTTCGCTTTGATGAAGACAAGAAGCCAGGGATTAGCAACCTAATGTCCATCTATTCTAGTTCCACAGGTAAGACCTATGAGCAGATTGAAGGGGAGTTTGAGGGCAAGGGGTATGGCGATTTCAAACTGGCAGTTGGGGAGGCAGTTGCAGAGACCCTAAGGCC
>DASRNC010000323.1:0-2123 GCA_035647595.1 Bacillota bacterium
TTATACTATCAAACGTTTAAATATTAAAGATATATCTATGTTTACTTATGCCTATAAACAAAAAAACCTGTCGAAACAGGTTTTACAATCATAAAATTTTTCTCTAAGCTATTGTCCTACTCATTTGTTTACAAGATCCAATATTTTTTCTAGTAGCTCGTCTTTTTTTTGGTTTACCCTTTCAAAGTCCATAGCATCAATATAGTAGCCTTCTATCCGATCGTGTATCTCCATTGCTTTGGATAGTGCGTGCACAGCCTTGTCAATCAATGACCGGTACCTAGCCCTCGCATCCTGCATTTCCTCCCCATAAGGCTCTAGCTCTGCCTTTTGTATGCAGGTGTTCAAGTCAATATCCTCTATGATGTTTACTCGATTAAGCTTCTTAATGTCGAGATGATGCGGCTGACTTGAATTTAATACTGCTGTTCCGATTGAGGGTATAAGCAACATATCTAGTTTTTCAGGCTCATATGGACAGTGGAGACGTAATGTATAAAAACCCCGCTCTCCTGCATCATTTGCCAGCCGCCCAATTAGTTCCTTGACACCTGAACCAGCTGATCCCTTTATAGAATAGACCCTCATGTCCTCATCTAATAGGGTTTCCACATAATCAACAATGCCTACAGGACTAATGGCAGATGCAAACAAATGCCTTGTCTTTGGATTGTAGGTGGTTTCCTCTGCTTTATCAGCGAAAACACTATCTATCAGTATCCTTGTTATTTTATTGTAGCGTATTTTATCTATGGAATCCCATATATAGCAGGACAGGTCATCATAAGCTACCTTCGATTCCTTTAAGAGGCTATAGGCTGTTTTGAAGAACCTATTTGTCTCTTTATTTGTGTCAACTATCTCAGCCCTATGTCCTGTTATCCTTTTCTCATCCCAATAATCACCAAGATTTATTATTTTATCTACCGCTCCTGGTATCACGGGATCCATGATATGGGGCGCAGTTCCATCTAGCATAGCTACCCTAAGGTCTGGAATCACTAGTGCATCAAGGGAATCAGGTGCAGAAGAACAGTGGTGATACTCAAGGTCATAGCCTAGCTGTATGATTTGATCTCCTATTGATTTCATAAAGGTGGATTTGCCTGTACCAGGCCCGCCTTTAATTATATATACATGCCTTGCATCTTCCCTGATAATGCTGTCAAAAAACGAATAATAGCCTCTGCTTGTATTGCCACCAGGGAAAACCCTCATTATTCTACCTTTAGAGCCCACATATATTCCTCCTCATTTTCATATAACTTCATAAGTTTATAATATGCCAAATAAGGTGAATTGATTACAGGCGCCTTAATAAACTTAAAATCACCCAAAAAAGCTTATTGTAACTCCAAGTAAAATGCCTAGAAGGGTTCCAGTTACTGGGGCCCTACCCTGGCTCATTTTTATTGCACTTGGCATCATCTCATCCAATACTATAAATAGCATGGCACCTGCTGCAAAGCCAAGTCCAAAGGCCAGGACTGTAGGTGTAATACTACCAAACAATAAGGCTATCAGAACGCCTAGTCCCATCGGTAGACCAGACATAGCAGTCATCAATATTACCTTTGCCCCCCTAGTCCCTCCTACATATAAAGGTGCTGCCATTGCCATCCCCTCGGGTATGTTTTGTATTAGCATGGTAAGTGCAATTGTATAGCCAAGTTTGCTATCAGCCATATACCCCACTCCTATAGCTAGGCCCTCGGGTATATTATGTAGGGCTATACCCACACCCAGTATGATCCCTGTTTTTTTAAGGTTGTCATTAGCTTGGCTAATGTCCCCGTTTTGTGCCAGGTGCTTGTGGGAGAAAATCAGATCCAGGCTCATTATCATTAATATTCCTATGACTACTCCTAATAATGTGGCCAAATAACCACCTATCTCCAAGGCCTCTGGTATCAGATCTACAAACACTACTGAAAGCATAATGCCACCTGCAAACCCTAATACACCACTGAGTACCTTGTCACCTGGCCTCCCCATAAAGGCCGTTATAAGACCGCCCAGGCCTGTGCCTACTACTCCTATTAATAAACCTGCTACGACTACTAAAGCTTTCTCCATATGCTCCTCCATTTAAAACCTTATCAAGTGTTTTTAATTGATATAGG
>DASRNC010000324.1:0-2346 GCA_035647595.1 Bacillota bacterium
ATGCTAAACAGACGGCCACTAAGGCCGTTTTTTAGTTTACTAATGATACGTTGGTTTAGAAGAGCCCGTAGTGGTTAACATATTTAGAGGCCAAGAATATTAAGGAATTGCCGAATGGAGGAATTTATTTGAGTTTACAAAAGAAAATCGTTGAAATTTTAAAGGATAAGGGTGGTATACCCCTATATGAAGAACAGTTCTCTGGTGAAGCAGAACTGCATGACAAGAGTCTTGAAGAGGTCACAAAAGCACTCACCAACATGGTAGATAGTGGTATGCTAATTCAGACAAAAAAGAAAAAATACGGCCTGCCCGAGGATTTTGGATATCTAGCGGGTCGGCTACAGGGAAATGCAAAGGGCTTTGGTTTTTTGATACCTGACAATAAGGATAATGATGATATTTATATATCATCTAACAGTATAAATGGTGCCATGCATAAGGATAGGATAATGGTTAAGGTCCTTAGAACCACGGGGAGCGACTCAAAGGCAAAGGAAGGCGAGGTTGTTCGAGTCTTAGAAAGAGCAAACAAGTCTATAGTTGGCACCTTTGAATTGGAAAAACACTTTGGTTTTGTTGTACCAGATGACAAGCGGATAAGCCAGGACATATTTATTCCCAAGGAAAAGATAAATGGTGCAAAAACAGGCTATAAGGTAGTGGCTACGGTGTATAGGTGGCCGGAACATAGGCGCAACCCAGAAGGTGAAGTTCTTGAGGTATTAGGCCATAAAGACGAGGCTGGTACAGATATTTTATCTATTATTAAGCAGTTTGAGTTGCCTGAAGATTTTTCGCCGGAGGTAATCAAGGCTGCTAAAAACATGCCCCAGCATGTCTCAGCGGAAGAGATAAAAGGACGTAGTGACCTAAGAGACATAAAAATGGTTACGATAGATGGGGCAGATGCTAAGGATCTTGATGATGCTATCTCCATAGAAAAACTTGATAATGGGAACTTCCTTTTAGGGGTCCATATTTCGGATGTAAGCTATTATGTGCCTGAAAACAGTGTCATTGATAGGGAAGCTAGAGACAGGGGTACAAGCATATATCTAGTTGATAGGGTTGTACCTATGCTGCCAAAAGAGCTCTCAAATGGTATATGCAGCTTAAATCCTAACGAGGATAGGCTAGCATTTTCTGTTTTCATGGAAATTGATATAGAGGGTGAAGTAAAAAACCATAGGATTGAAGAAAGTGTCATAAGAACGGATGAACGTATGACCTATGATGATGTTAACAAGATATTAGAGGGCAACGAAGGGGAATTAATAAACCGCTACAGTGCCTTTATTGATGACTTCCGTCATATGGAGATACTCAGCAGTATTTTAAGAAACAAAAGAACAAGAAGAGGCAGCATAGATTTTGACATAGACGAAGCCAAAATAACCCTTAATGAAAAGGGGAAACCTGTTGAGATTAGCATCTATGAACGGGGAGTATCAGACAAGATGATAGAAGAATTCATGCTAGTCTGTAATGAAACTGTAGCAGAGTATATTAACGAGAACGAAATACCCTTCCTATATAGGGTACATGAGGAACCAAGTGTTGAAAAGATCCTCGAATTTAATGAGTTTATACACAATTTTGGTTATCATCTTAAAGGCGTAGGCGGTGAGATCCATCCCAAGGCCCTACAGAACCTACTAGACAAGATAAAAGGCACCAAGGAAGAGGGCATTATAAGTACTGTCATGCTTCGTTCTTTGAAAAAAGCCAAGTACTCAGAGGAGGCACTGGGTCATTTTGGCCTTGCAGTCAGATACTACTCACACTATACAGCACCCATTCGCCGATATCCTGATTTAACTATACACCGTATCCTAAAGAAGTATGTTAATAGTGGTGTGACAGAGAAAGAAAAAGAAAGACTAGAAGCTAACCTGCCTGATATAGCAAGTTATTGCTCGGAACGTGAAAGGCTGGCAGATGAGGCGGAAAGAGAGACTGACGATCTCAAGAAGGCTGAATTTATGATTGACAAGATTGGTCTTGACTTTGATGGTATTATATCTGGCGTTATGAACTATGGGATATATGTAGCATTGGAAAATACGGTTGAAGGCCTGGTCAGGGTGACTGCCCTTGATGATGATTATTACGTGTACAACGAAAAGCACTATTGCCTAATGGGCATGCGTACAAAGAAGATATATCGTCTAGGTGATTCGGTCAAGGTTAGAGTAGCAAATGTTGATATTGCTTCACGTAATGTAGATTTCGTTTTGGCAGAAACATTTGTAAACGAAGATAGTCTGGAGAAAAAGGATATGCCAAGAAAAAAACATAATAGGAAATCTAGAAAAAAATAAAAGGCAGATGGTTATAACGACA
>DASRNC010000325.1:0-2961 GCA_035647595.1 Bacillota bacterium
ATAATAAAGGGGAGTAATCCGTTTATGTACGGTAAACACTTTTGATCGTCAACACGGCGACAGCCCGGTCAGGAGCAGATTTATTCTGGGGATGAGACCTTTATCCCGCACTAAAAGGATAAGGGTCTTTTTTAGTGCGTACAATATAAGCAGAAAGAGGAGTGATCTAATGCTTGGTATCGATTGGTATAAGCTTGGTGGGCAGGAGACGGTAGATAGGCTCAAGACCTCTATATCTGAGGGGCTTAACGATAAAGAGGTAGAAGAAAGACTTGAACAGTATGGAAGAAATGAGCTGGAGACTCAGGCTAGAAAGTCTATACTTTCCAGGTTTATTGAACAGCTTTCTGATTTTATGATTATTATACTCATTCTGGCCGCCATCGTTTCAGGACTGCTTGGAGCATGGACAGATGCCATAATAATACTATTTATAGTGGTATTAAATGCAGTACTAGGACTTGTGCAGGAAAGTAGGGCGGAAAATTCTCTGGCAGCCTTAAAAGAGCTAACATCTCCGAAGGCAAAGGTTAAGAGAAATCGAACAATAAATATAGTTCCAGCCTCTGAGCTGGTACCAGGAGATATAGTAGTACTTGATACCGGTGATTATGTACCTGCAGACCTTAGGCTTATTCAAGCTTCAAGCCTTAAGATACAAGAGTCTGCCTTGACAGGTGAGTCCCTTCCAGTAGACAAGGCCGTAGAACTAGCCGAAGATGCTGACCTAACACTTGGTGACCGGCTTAATATGGCCTATACCAGTAGCTTAGTCACCTATGGGAGGGGTAGCGGTATAGTAGTAAAAACAGGTATGGCTACCGAGATAGGCAAGATAGCCAGGATGATACAAACTCAGGAGGAAATTGAAACTCCCCTCCAGAAAAGACTTGAGCTATTGGGCAAGACCCTTGGTATAGGTGCACTGGGCATATGTGGTGTAATCTTTACTGTAGGTACACTGTATGGTAAGGATGTATTCCAGATGTTTATGACAGCTGTTAGTCTTGCTGTGGCAGCTATCCCAGAGGGTTTGCCGGCTATAGTTACCATTGTTTTGGCCATAGGCGTCCAACGTATGGCAGGCAGAAAGGCTATAATCAGAAAACTACCTTCTGTAGAAACCCTGGGTAGCGCTACTGTCATATGCTCTGACAAGACTGGCACACTAACGCAAAACAAGATGACTGCAGAAAGAATCTATGCTAATGGTGGTTTTTTAGAAATAAAGGATTTGACAGAAGAAAAGCAGCAGGAAAGTGATATTGATTTACTTGTAACCATTGGTACACTATGCAATGACACGAAAATAAAATGGGAAGAGGATGGGCCTGAGCTGGTAGGCGATCCCACGGAGACAGCCTTAGTGGATTTAGGCTTAAGACTTGGCCTTGACAGGGACTCCAAGGAGGAGGACCTGCCACGTCTTGATGAGATCCCCTTTGATTCAGAGCGAAAGCTTATGACAACCATACATAGCTACCATGATGGTAAAATGGCATTTACAAAAGGAGCACCTGATGAACTACTGGATAGGTGCACTGATATATTAATAGGTGGCCATGTAAGACAGCTAACACCAGAGCTTGGTGAAAGTATACTATCGGCCAATGAGGAAATGGGGGCGAATGCCTTAAGAGTACTTGGTATGGCATATAGGGACATAGCTGGTGATATCCATCCCTCGCAGGTTGAAAGTACCATTGAGTCGAATCTTATTTTTGTAGGTTTAGTAGGTATGATCGATCCTCCTAGGGAGGAGGCCAAGGAGGCTATTAAGCTTTGCAAACGGGCAGGAATAAAGACTGTTATGATAACCGGCGACCACAAGGTCACAGCCTCAGCCATTGCCAAGCAGCTTGGCATACTAGAGGATAATGGGTTAGTCATGACAGGTGTAGAACTTGATAGGTTAAGTGATGGGGAACTCATTGACAAAATAAAGTCCTATTCAGTTTATGCAAGGGTATCACCGGAGCACAAGGTAAGAATAGTCAAGGCTTGGCAGGCCCATGATGACATAGTTGCAATGACAGGTGACGGCGTAAACGATGCACCTGCCCTTAAAAGGGCAAATATAGGGGCTGCAATGGGCATCACGGGGACTGATGTTGCCAAGGAAGCCTCGGATATGGTCCTTACCGATGATAATTTCGCCACTATTGTCTCTGCAGTTGAGGAGGGCAGGGTAATATTTGCCAACATCCTAAAGGCCATTCAATTTTTACTCTCATGTAATGTAGGTGAGATTTTAGTATTATTTATAGCAACTATGCTAAATTGGCATGAACCCTTGTTGCCAATTCATATCCTGTGGGTAAATCTTGTGACTGACAGCCTACCTGCCCTAGCACTTGGCATGGATCCGCCGGAGGAGGGCATAATGGACAGAAAGCCTAGGGCACCTGGCAGTAGCATATTTGACAGGGGTATGGTAGGGAGAATACTCTATCAGGGCGCAACCGTTAGCGTAATTACATTGGCAGCATTTCTGATAGGTAGCACCGCCAGCTTAGGGGCCGGGAGGACCATGGCCTTTGCAGTGCTTGCCTTAAGCCAGCTTTTCCATGCCTTCAATGTGCGCTCCAATAGGTATTCCATACTTAAAATAGGTATTTTGAGTAACCGTAAATTGATAGGAGCAGTCCTAGTATCTGTTGCATTACAGCTAGCAGTCATGCTTATCCCCCTGCTCTCCGGTTTATTCCATGTGACAGCCTTAAGCTTAAGGCAATGGGGGATAGTTTTATTACTATCCTTTGTCCCGATTGTAGTAGTTGAGCTGGCAAAGTTGCTTACGCTCAATAGGGCCCGAGAAGAATAGACTAGCTAAAATAGACAAAACCTAGACAAGTAGCAGTAGGGCTATGGATGAGCATAGCCCCTGCTATTTTTTATAGTTTACAGTTATTTAATGCTCTCTTAATGAATTAGTAAGCTTTATATTGTCCATTTTAAATC
>DASRNC010000326.1:0-3154 GCA_035647595.1 Bacillota bacterium
ACCTGTATGATCGCCCTGGTACAAAATATTTGCCGGCTTTTCTACTACTAAAAGGTGATTGTCCTCATATATTATTTTTATCTTATCCAACTTCACTTCCCCCTTTGGAGATAAACTTCTCTATTGATCTATAAACATAAGTTGCTATAAACCTTTCGTATGTTTTCCCCTGCTCAACCGGGGTAAATATAAGTAAATATTATCAGAAGAAGAGGTGTTTTTATGACTAAAGTAACAGGGCAACTAAAAGAAAACTTCGCCTTTGAGTCCAACATAGACGGTCACAAAGTAACCACAGATGCAACAGAAGCGGTTGGAGGCAAAAATACTGGTCCAAGCCCAAAAAAACTTTTGTTGGCTGGGCTAATAGGATGTACGGGCATAGATGTTGTATCCATCCTAAAGAAAATGAGGGTTGAACCTACAAACCTTATTATTGAAGCAGAAGCTGAATCTTCGAATGAACACCCCAAGGTATATACTTCAATAAATCTATCCTTTATATTCACAGGTGATAATTTGCCTATGGACAAGCTGGAAAAGGCAGTCTCACTCTCCCAGGAGAGGTACTGTGCTGTGGCCGCCATGCTTAAAAAGGCTAGTCCTATTGAGTATAAAATATTGCTTGAAGAATCTGCTAGCTGAAGATAGGGCTTAGCTCAATAAACCTCCTCAACATCCTTAGTGTAACCCTTTTATTTGCCACTATGCTATACTGATAGCTCACTTTTCATCAATTCTGCTAAGGTCCTTTGCTAATTATTATAATCCAATGTACTATTTCTGTATATTTGGGAATAATAGTTAGCAAGGTGGGATCTTATATATGCTAAAGTTAGTAAGAACTTGTACACTTAAAAATGTCAGATTCAAGCTGGTTCTTCTCTATATCCTAAATATATCAGACTTGGTTTTTACAATCTTTCTAATTAGGACGGGACTCTTTTCAGAAATAAATATCTTGCTTGATGCTCTCCTGCGAATTCCCGTTCTGTGCTTTTTAGTAAAGGTTATAATGCCTGGATTGCTGATAGTCTACATAACTAAAAGAATTAAGCGAGCCAGCAAGGGACAATTAAGAATCTCTAACCTACTAACTAACATTATCTTAAGTTTTTATTTTGCTATAAACCTTCATCATTTTGTATGGATGACAATTACGCTTTTACACTAGCCTTAGTACTTTTAATCATATAGTCAAGATATTCTGACACAATGTTTATATCGGTTTTTGCATACAACATTCTTGAACCTACCACATCCTCTATCTCATTGAATACAAGCTCCCCCTTGTCGAATACAAAGTCAATCCCTACCAAGCCAAAATCAAACATGTCTATAATTTTGTAAATAAGTTGCCTTTCATTTCCACTTAAAGTATAAACTTGAGCAGAGCCCCCTAGTGAAAAGTTGCTGCGAAAATCTGTATCGGATACCCTCAAGATAGCTACTATTATCCGTTTCCCAATAACATATACCCTAAGGTCTCTACCTATATCACTGGCCACTTTTTGAATAATGATATCAAAGTCTGGCATCTGCCGCATGGCCGCCCTATATTCATCTTCATTCTTTACTAAATAAACATTATTACCACCCCTGCCATGGGCTGGCTTTATAACAGCGGGATACGGCATATCATCCCAATAGGCCTTATTGGTGAATATTGTGTCCATTATTTTGATTCCGCCCTTAGATACAAATTGATATGTTTGTTGCTTGTCATTACATATAGAGCTGACCCTATAGCTGTTGAAAACCTTTAATCCTAAAATTTCCAAGTGCTTGGTTAAAAGCGAATCAATGATACGGCATATAACAAAATCAGGCCTATCTTGCTCAATACCCTGGTATAGTACAAAAGGCTTACCATTCCTTATCCCTATTTCTATATCCTCTCTGTATACAAGAATTAGCTCAATATCACGCCTATTGCATTCATCAAAATACATGGTTATATAGTGTTTGTTTCTGCTAGCCTCTTCTTTACTGTAAATAAGCCAGATCAGCATGCCTATCGCTCCATTTCTTGGCAGATGTGATCAATTATATGGTCTGCTACATTTACTCCAGTGCAATCGTATGTGCTCTTGAATTGGGCACCAGAATTAACCTCGCAAAGTATGGGCTCCTCGTCTTCACCAAAAAGAATGTCTACACCTGCAAAATCTAAAGACAAATGTTCACATACCTTGATTGCTACATCCACTTGCGCCTTGCTTGGTTTATACCTCTCCATCCTACCACCATTTGAAACATTTGACCTGAAATCACTCGTTGAATACCTGAGCATAGTTGCAACAGGCTCACTCCCTACTACATTTATCCTGATATCTCTTCCTTTGCTAGAGCTTATGAACTCTTGAAATAACATGGGCTTGGTGCCTATTTGAACTACAATATCTATTAGGGCGTCATAGTCTTCAGCCAGATAAACCTGTTGACCAAATGAACCATAGCACTCCTTTACAACTATTGGAAACCCTATTTCGCCTATAACCCTATCTAGAAAACTATAATCGGCATAGCCTATGTTTTGAAAAGTCATCGGTGCCACTATAGTTTTTGGCATCCTTATACCAGTATTAGCCAGGAGTATATGAGTCATGGCTTTGTCGTCACATACTTCTATTGATTTTGCACTGTTGAAAAGGCGTAAGCCCTTTGTTTCTAAAGTTTTTGCTAGACGAACATCCTTGTCCCAAAATATAAGATAACCAGGCTTGTCCTCCTTGGGGCCGCCATCTGATATTTGCCCACTATCAATTGTTGTCATTGCCTCTACATTGCTTTTCCTAATAAGCTTATGTCCCCTATGCTCCGCAGCCACTTCAAGCCAATTATATATTAAATCGAATTTTTCTGATTTCAAAAAATCATTTACTATAAGCCATCCATCCATGTCCTGTCCACCTCCAAATTGTCTTCCTTTATCCCTTGCATATGCAACCTTTTGAAATTCATTATACATAAGAAATAAAGGCTAGGCAATTAATAGGTTAAAGTGGGCGTAAAATGAGTCTAATATGGATAATCTAATAGATATGACTAGAAAATAGGAGGAGATGTGATTGTGAGCCTAGTAAATATATTGTAGAATTAAGGGAACTGGTAAATAAAGAAATTTTTTTTGAAATTTTATTGACTATAAGAA
>DASRNC010000327.1:0-2795 GCA_035647595.1 Bacillota bacterium
CTCCTCCTATAATTAATTTCTTTATTGAATAGTTGACTTAGGCCAACTATAAAAAATGTTCCAACCAAGATTAAAGTACACAAGGCATTTATTTTCGGTGTAACACCTACACGCATCATGGAAAAAATATGAACTGGTAAGGTGGTAGTGGTTGCACCTGCCATATAGGTTGAAATAATAACATCATCCAAAGATATAGCCAATGCGAGTAAAGATGCTGTCATGATCGAGGGTGTAATCAATGGCAGGATAATCGTTCTAATAACCTGCATCCTTGTTGCACCTAAATCCTTTGCAGCTTCTATAATGCTTATATTAATTTCCCTTAACCTTAGCTGGACCATAATATATACATATGGGACGCAAAATAGTGAGTGGGACAGCACCAAGGTCAAGTGTCCGAAGGGCAGGTTGAGAGCAGTGAAAAATATCAAAAGCGAAATCCCTAAGGCCACCTCGGGTACAAGCAAGGGTAGAATCATTATTCCTGTTATAGTCTTCTCCATTTTATTGGTCGCATACATTGCTATAATGGCTGAAGCTGTACCCAATATAGCAGATAACACAGATGTAAGTAAGGCTACCTGGATACTTACTTTAAAGGCTTCTACGATCACCCTGTCATTGATTAAATCTCTGTACCAGTCTAGTGTAAAACCAGTCCATTGTGCTGTTGATGGACTCTTGTTGAAGGAATAGAGGATGACACTTAGAACTGGTATATAAAGTAGGATAAAAAACAAGGATAGATAGAATGTACGGAATGTAGCTGCTCTTTTGTTCATTAAAACAATTCACTCCCCTTATCCCTTGTTATTCGATTGTATATAAACAAAACAAGTAGGACCAATGCAATCATCCCTACAGAAAAAGCCGCAGCAAGTGGCCTGTTCCTGCCCCTTGTTACCTGTGTATTTATTAAGTTTCCTAAAAATATTGTCCTCCCTCCACCTAATAAGTCTGATACGAAATATAATCCTAATGCTGGGATGAAAACCAAAGTGAAACCCCCAGATATGCCTGGTATCGTAAGAGGTAGGGTGATATTAAAAAAGGTTTTCCACTTTCCAGCCCCCAGGTCCGCAGAGGCTTCTAGTATTGATTTATCAAGCTTATCTACTGAATTATATATAGCAATTATCATAAAAGGAATAAGCATATAAGCAGTACCAACTAGGGTTGTGCCAAACCTATACATCATATTCATTGGTTGTTCGATTATATTTAATTGCTTGAGTACATTATTGACCAAGCCTGTATTGCCCAAGAGAATAACCCATCCATAGGTTCTTAGTAGGCTTGATATCCAAAAAGGAAGCATAATTAAGGCAATAACTAAGGCCCGTCTTTTAGGCTGTAGTTTCGTCGTAAAATATGCTACAGGGTAGCCTATTAACAGCGTGAATATACCAGTTAGTGTTGCAAGTATAAAGGAATTTGCAAATACCCTTAGATAAATAGGGTCAAATATTCTTTTATAATTGTCCAGTGTAAACTTGAATACGATGTTTCCCAAGCTATCCCTAGATAAAAAACTCAATACAATAACAAATACAAAGGGAATACCAACTAAAAATCCTATCCAGGCTAAAATAGGAATGGCGGGTGCATTTTGTTTTATCCTTCTCATGTCGAAATACCACTTTCCTTAAAGTCCTCCATAGGGAGTACAAGGGCCCCCGAATCTTCCCAAGTTATATATACCACATTTCCTACATCATAATCACAATCATTGTTTTGGTATTGAATAACAGTGATTTTTTCGCCATCCACATTGATTTGTGTTCTCACCTGTGAGCCTGCATAATGTATGGACAAAATCTCTCCTGGAATCGAATTTGGCACTTCATCACAGGCTATTCTCATCTTATCCATGTGAATAGCCAGAATGGCAGTATCATCGGTATAGTCTAGGTTTTTAGAATACCTAGTCTTTATTGTATTGCTTCCTAGCTTTACTGTAACATGTTTGTCATCCTTGCCCACAATCTCAACCTTTTTAATGTTCCTATCGCCAATGAAGTCTGCCACAAAAAGATTATTAGGGTTGTTATATATTTGCCTGGGGCTCCCTAGCTGTTGAATTTCGCCCTCATGAATCACCACGATACGGTCTGACATATTTAATGCCTCTTCTTGATCATGGGTTACATAGACGAAAGTGGTTTTCGCTTGTTTTTGTAGTTGGGCAAGCTCTGTTTGCATATACTTTCTTAGTTTTAAATCCAATGCTCCTAAAGGCTCATCCAAGAGCAGGATATCTGGCTTATTAATCAAGGCCCTGGCTATGGCAATTCTTTGCATTTGTCCACCAGATAGCTGGTCAGGCATCCTTTGTTCATAGCCTGCCATTTGTACTAATTCCAAAACTTCATCCACTTGTTTTTTTAGGTCATTTCCCTTCAAGGATTTTTTAATTCTCGGTCCATAGGCTACATTGTCGTAGACATTCATATGGGGGAACAAGGCATAGTTTTGAAATACTGTATTCACACTTCTTTTATTAGGCGCTAAATTATTAATGGATTCTCCTTTTAAGAATATCTCGCCTGACTGTATGTTTTCCAAACCAGCAATACACCTTAATAGTGTAGTCTTACCACAGCCTGAGGGTCCAAGCAGTGTTATAAACTCCCCATCATTTATATCCAAGGAAATATTTTTTAAAATATGGGCATCACCGTAATATTTATTGATGTTTTTCAGGCTAAGTAGGGGTTCTTGCATGTACAAGCTCCTTCCGTTTTAGATGAGAAAAATACTACTCTATCTTATAAATAAATACACTTTATATA
>DASRNC010000328.1:0-3460 GCA_035647595.1 Bacillota bacterium
CCCCTGCATAGCCGCTCCCGAAAGTGATAAAGCGCTTCCCACCATTGCTGCTAGAAGTGCCCTTGGAAGGCGGATATTTAATATTATTGTAACCGTGTTTTCAGGTATATTGCTTACATCTCCAATACCAAACAAAGAATAGGCTAAAACTCTTATAGTTTGCGCCGGAGAGAAGCCAATGCTCCCGGCTGATATGGATAAAAAAAGTATAGCAAGAAAAAAGAGTATGCTAAAGAACAGACTTGGCAAAAATGGAAATCCCTCTGCTAAAACTTCTCTTGCTTCTTTATTATCTTTTGTGACATTAGGGTTTTTCATGTTTTTTGCCTTATTCCATTATATTTATAAGCTCTTTAGCAGCATCTAAAAGCCTAGGTCCAGGGCGTGTAGCCATATCAGCGTCAATCATTGCCACCTTGTTGTTTTTAACTGCCTGTATATTGCCCCAGTTCTCCCTTGATTTTATTTGGCCCACAGGATCTTCTATTCCAGTAAGTGAGCTTGCTGTTGTAATAATGATATCAGGGCTCTGGGTTAATACCTCTTCCTCCGAGACTGCCGACCAGCCCTCAATATTCTCAAATATATTTTTTGCTCCAACAATCTCTATAAGCTCATGAATAAAGGTGTTTTTACCACAAGACCAAAGACCATACTCAAGGGGAGAAACCTCCACAAATATTTTAATGGGATCTTTTTGATTAGCCTGTTTTCTTATGCCCTCAAATCCATTTTTCATATCTTTTATAAGTAATTGTGCCTCTGCTTTTCGTCCCATAGTATTGCCAATCATCTCTATAACCTCATAGGTTTGTAAAAGACTATTAGCCTCAGTCACAACTACCTTTACTCCTGCCCGCTCCAATTGATTAATCTGATCCTCCATAGCCGACATATTACCTAATATAACGGCTTGCGCATCTAAAGCTATTATGGCTTCCACATTTAAAACTTCACCAGTAGAAAGCTTTTGCTTATTATTTGTATCCTCAGGATAATTACAATAGTCACTAACAGCCACAATACTGCTACCACAGTTTAAAGCATATAGTATTTCTGTATTAGATGGCATAAGCGATATTATTCTTTCAGGTGTTCTCTCAAAGAAAACCTCCACACCCCTGCTATCAAATACACTATAATTACTTTGTATTTCTGGGGTTAGAGTTTCGGGGTTCTGTGTTTCAGAATTTTGAAATTCGAGGTTCTGCGAGTCCGCGCTTTGGTTTTCCAAGCTTTGAGTGTTTGAGCCTTGACTTGGCGCATTGCTTGGCTGCTGCTCAGCTTTAAACCCACAAGAACAGAATGTAGACACAAGAATTAAAATAATTAGAGTTAATAATGCCTTTTTTGTTTGTTTCATTTTTAAAGACTCCTTTATAATGGTGAATTTGCAATCAAGTAATAGTTTCCTCACATACAAAACCCGGCCACTAGCAGTTTTACTGCATGCAACCGGGACTTAAGAAGCCTTTTATTATATGGCTGGCAAAATGGCTGACGAAAAATAGCCATCTATAGCTTTTTCTTAAACCCCAGAAGAAACATTAATCATGGCAGGTCTCCCGACTTAGCATCTTCCTATACGGCACCTTCCCATAAATTATAATTTACAGTGGTAATAAAAATTCTCTCACCCATTTTCTATCTTGCTTCTATGGGCTCATAGACTATTTGCCGCTTCGTCTGCATCACGGTTGCTGGGACAGTCCAGGCCTTTAACCTGGTTCCCTATTAAGCATTTACATGCACCATCATGTTATATTTGATTGTATTACAATTATAGTAGTATTTTTTTGTTGTAGCAAGTGTAAGGTTGATTATGCTATCAATTTACTCATCACATATTCATTGAAAAATTCTTCGGTTTGTTCATGCCTAACTGAAATATTTTCGTTATTAACTCTTACACTAATTCCATTACCAGGATCATCCATACAGTATTCACCTGATAGCTGCACCTTATCCCTAAGATTATGCTCGTCAAGTAGTAGTTTCAATTTGTCAACAAATTGTCTTGAGCCGTTAAAATGACATGAGCTGCCCACACATACTGTGATTTTCATTGTAACCTCCCACAATCACTCATACTCAACAACATCTGCCCAACGGAGCAAAAATTCTTTCTCCTCAGGCTTTCCTTTAACAGATTGCGACGCTGCCACAATGGGAAGCCATTTTTGTACATATTGTTTGGCAGTATCAGTCTTTTTACAAAATAAATCAAGATATTTATCACCATTTACAGTATCACCTGCTAAATTGAATAGAAGATAAGTCCTCGCTACATCAGCACTTGCATTTCCTTGGGTAGCGTGAGACCAGTCTAGGATATAAGGTATACCCTCATTATTTATTATTATATTGGTAGGGTTAAAATCACCATGACAAACTTTCTTATGAGTTGGCAAGGAGTCTAAGCGTGTATGCAGCTCATAGCGAGTAGTCGCATCCAGCCCAGTCTCGGAAATCTTCCTATGCATTTTGTCCTTTAACTTATTAAGAAGCGGACAGTGTTGTGCATGCATTTTAATTTGTAAATCCACAAAACTCTCAAGGTATTCATCATACTTTTCAGGTTCTTCTTCCATCATCTGCGCCATAGTTTTGCCCTCTATAAACTCGGTTACAATAGCCCATTTACCTTCAATGGTACCTACCTCAACAAGTTTAGGAATATGTAGCTTCGTTTCCTCAACCCTAGCGTGATTTAACGCCTCATTTAAGATATTGGCCTTTGAAAATCCTTCATCAAAAACCTTGATTGCAAGATTGCCATCCCTATAAATTGTTTTGTTTGTTCTTACAGCAATTACTTTATCAAGTTTCATATCTCTCTCCTCCTAAACCTTCTGATAAGTTCCATAGTAGGCGTTTAAATACATTTGCTTAATCTCACTCATAAGTGGGTAACGAGGATTCGCGCCTGTACATTGATCATCAAATGCTTGATCCACCATCTTATCAAGGCTATCTAAAAATGCTTTCTCATCAACCCCATAGTCTCTGATGCTCTTTTTAATACCAATCTTTTCTTTTAGCTCTTCTATATACTTAACCAGATTGTTGACTAAATCACCATCATTCTTACCTTTTAACCATAAATGTCTAGCAACATCCGCATATCTAGATAGGGTATGTGGATGGTCATACTGTGAGAATGTACCCATTTTAGGAGGTGCCTCATCAGAATTAAAACGAATAACCTCATTGATTAATAAGGCATTAGCCACACCATGTGGGAGGTTGTGGAATGCTCCTAACTTATGTGCCATTGAATGACATACACCTAAGAAGGCATTAGCAAAAGCCATACCAGCCATAGTTGCTGCATTCGCCATCCTTTCTCTGGCTACAGGGTCATTGGGGCCATTATCATATGCTCTTGGTAGGTATTCAAATATTATTTTTAATGAGCCTAATGCTAAGCTATCGGTATAATCGGTAGCCATTACTGAAG
>DASRNC010000329.1:0-2643 GCA_035647595.1 Bacillota bacterium
AGGTCATAGTGTTTACCAACAAAGGGTCTCCAGCATTTAGCAAGGGTTTCAAAGAAAAACCATAGGTCCGCAGAATGGAATGTTCCTGGGTTGTCCCAGCCAGGTATTTCTGGATCGAAGTTATAATAATAAAGGGGGGTATTAGCACCGGTATCAGCATTAGCCTGACCAGCAACACGTATTGCGTATTCAATAGTTCTAACAGAGGCATTTTTTATGACCTCGTCTAGACTGACTGAATCGATTTTACACAGGTCTAGAAATTCATCAGCATCAGAACCAAACATTTCACTTGCCATTTTTTTAAAATTATCCAGGCTAGAAACTCCTGGAACACTATAGAACTCAGATGATGTATGACCTAATAGTACTGGTACCATGAGACGCTTGTTTTCGAGAAACAGCTTAAATGCATCGCCCATGACAAACTTCTTGTCTATGACAGGCCCCCAAAAGGCCTTGTATTCTAAGGCTTTTAAGCGGACGGATTCACCGTCGAGCTTGCGAGCTTCTGCTAGGGATGATACACCGAGAAAACCAAAAAACTTAACTCCATCCTCTTCCACCTGGGATAGGGTTTTCCCACCCCCTGGTATACCTTGGTTTTTGTAAACGCTTGCAAAGATACCACTTAGAATAACAGCCTTTTTAAAGAGTCCTTCATTTTGAGGTGCCGTTAGCTGGTGCATCACACTGCCTCCACCTGCAGACTGCCCTCCAATTGTAATATTGCCAGGATCGCCACCAAATGCTGCGATGTTACGTTTGACCCACTCTATACCGGCTTGCTGGTCTAGTAAACCGAAGTTGGTAGGCGCATCTGGTGCCTCCGCTGTTATTTCAGGATGGCCTAGAAAACCAAATATATTCAACCGGTAATTCACCGTAACAACAACTGCACCCCTACGAGCTATCCGTTCTCCGTCAAATTCCATCTCTGATGTATAGCCGTACTGAAATCCTCCACCAAATATCCATACATAGACAGGTAGTTTTTCGTCACTGCTGCAAGCTGGTGTCCATACATTAAGGTAAAGATTGTCCTCGCCCATGGAGATATCGGGATCCACATGCCATTCTCGTGCATAAAAATCCTCTTTATCTAAACCTGGGGTAGCCTGCATAGATATTGGGGCAAACTCAAAGGCCTTTAGGGTACCATCCCAATTGGGCGCAGGCTGCGGAGCGCGCCAACGGTTTTGTCCAACAGGTGGCGCTGCAAAAGGTACACCCTTAAAAGCCGTTATACGAGGATCAGACGCAGGCAAGCCTTGGATGAAACCATTTTCTACTTTTACCTTTCTTAACATCATTAAGGTCTCCTCTCAATTGCTGATTTCTTACATCTAAGCCTAGTTCATACCGCAAACTCCTTAAGTTTATAGAAAAAATGTATTAAGCCTATCATCTATTGGGTTAGTCTTTAGTGTACAAGATGATTACATGGTATGGCCATAATAGGCTATATAAGGATTTGTTTCCTATACTAAATGTATCACTGGATTTATATTGAGTCAACAGGTTTTCTACTGAGATGGCCGTATTTAGCCAAGGTGAACAGCATGAAACTGCGTGTTGCTTTTACTTATAAGCTAAGCTTTTCTTTAATATATTTCAGTATAAATGCTTCCCTTGGTGTCCAGCTTGAAAAGTTATCTGAGTCAATCAACAGTTGATTTGCTAAAATAGCCTTGTCAATATCTACCCATACAGGCGTAAGGCCTAAATCTTTTTCATATTGGTCTAGTGATTGGTCTCTTAGCTCGGGATCAACCCCGCACATATAGTAGTATGAAACCATCTTAAAGACATCATATTCCTCTTCCTTGGCTATATCTAGTTCAATTACTTTCCCCAACTCATCATCTATTGATAAAACTGTAGCCCCGCATTCCTCATTAACTTCTCTAATAAGCGATTCTTCATAAGTTTCACCAGATTTAACGCCACCGCCTGGAAATTTGTAATCTCCATCCTTTGACGAATACACCATCAGCAAGGTCCTGCCCTCGACTATTACTCCTCTTACAGCTTTCCTGTAAATCGTTTTTCCATCAAGCTTAATACCCTGCTTTCGGATAATTCTCTTCAGTAACTTCATGCAACACCCCTATATACGTTCTTTACACGATAGGCTATCAACGACTAACTTAAATACATATACTGAGTCAAGCATTGTCTGAGTGAAATCCCAATCTCTCTTACCAGTATTGTGGTACATTATTTCTTGAAGAGCATTTTGCTTGCCAGACTCAACCTCAACGAACGTTATCTTACCATTACCTATTACACTTTGATATGCAGCCGAATAATTACAAGCCTTATCTCCTACCCTAAGCTCATAGCCTGTATCCATTTCGAATCCTACATGTGGAGAGCTTTTGATTAATTCAATCTTCCGTCCCTCTTTTGCACTATGAAAATAAAATACTTTCCTGCCGTTTTCCTCTGAATATCCAAAGCTAAGAGGCACAATATATACCTTTCCTTCATCATAAAAACCAACCCTACAACATGCGCATTTTCTGATTATTTCATCGATTTTTGACTCCTCAATAACTGCCCTATCACTTCTTCTCAACTTGATGCCCTCCATCATAAAGTATATGAGACTATATGGTCATTAACTCAATAGTATAATCA
>DASRNC010000330.1:0-5977 GCA_035647595.1 Bacillota bacterium
CTAGCAAGGATTCTAAATGTTCCCTTTGCTGTAGCAGATGCAACCTCCCTTACAGAAGCAGGTTATGTAGGTGAGGATGTAGAGAATATTTTACTCAAATTGATACAGTCTGCAGATTATGATGTTGAAAGAGCAGAAAAAGGGATTATCTATATAGATGAAATAGATAAGATAGCCAGGAAATCAGAAAACCCCTCTATTACAAGGGATGTATCTGGTGAAGGAGTCCAACAGGCATTGCTTAAAATCTTAGAGGGTACAGTCGCAAGCGTACCTCCTCAAGGGGGCAGAAAGCACCCCCACCAAGAGTTCATCCAAATAGATACTACCAATGTACTATTTATTTGTGGAGGAGCTTTTGATGGTATAGATGAGATTATCCAAAAACGTATTGGCCAGAAGTCAATAGGTTTTGGTGTAGATGTGCAAAGTAACAACCAACAGGATATTGGTGAGACTTTAAAGCATATTTTACCAGAAGATTTGTTAAAATACGGTTTGATACCAGAGTTTGTTGGAAGATTGCCTGTTATAGCTACCCTAAACTCATTAAATGAGGAAGCTTTAATAAGTATTTTAAAGAAACCAAAGAACGCATTGGTAAAGCAATATCAAAAGTTATTTGAAATGGATGACGTAGCCCTAGAATTCGAAGACGAGGCACTTAGCCTAATAGCCCAAGAAGCCATTGATAGAAAAACAGGGGCTCGAGGCCTTAGGGCGATTCTTGAGGATGTAATGCTCAATGTCATGTATGACATACCATCTAGGGAAGATATAGAAAAGTGTATAATAACAGAGGACACCATAGTAAACAGGAACGAGCCGATATTGATATTGACAGATGGGCAGATGCCCAAGAAAATAGCAAAGAAGGCAAAAGAGAAAAAAGAAGAATCTGTATCATAGGAGGAGCTGAAAAGCTCCTTTTTTATTATGAAAAATCATTGCACTTACCTTAAATTGATTGGATAGAAAATCCTTCTAAATAGCATACTAATCTCAACTGTGCTATTGATAAGAAGGGAATGAATAAGCTTGTTAACTGATGCTTTAGTAATAATACAGTTCTTCTTTGCAGTGGTTATAGGACTATACTTTCTAAACTTACTCAGAGGACAACAAGGTAACAAATCAGCTGTAGGAAAAGAATCAAAAAAGGAAATGGAAAAACTACAGAAATTAAGGGAAATTTCATTAAGCGAACCATTATCGGAAAAGACAAGACCTACTACTTTTCAGGATATAATTGGGCAAGAGGATGGAATAAAAGCATTAAAGGCGGCCTTATGTGGACCCAACCCACAGCATGTTATTATTTATGGGCCTCCCGGCATCGGTAAAACATGCGCTGCAAGACTGGTGCTTGATGCAGCAAAGAAAAACCCAGATTCACCCTTTAAACAAAAAGCAAAATTTGTTGAGATAGATGCAACATCAGTTAGATTTGATGAAAGAAGCATTGCTGATCCATTGATAGGATCTGTTCATGATCCCATATATCAAGGAGCAGGGCCACTAGGTGTAGCAGGTGTACCACAACCAAAGCCGGGGGCTGTAACAAAGGCCCATGGCGGGCTACTTTTTCTTGATGAGATAGGAGAGCTTCATCCTGTTCAAATGAACAAGCTGCTTAAGATTCTAGAGGATAGGAAGGTATTCTTAGAAAGCGCCTATTATAATTCACAGGATAGTAATATCCCAAGGCATATCCATGAGATATTTCAAAAGGGACTACCTGCAGATTTTAGATTGGTTGGCGCTACTACAAGGAGTAGCACTGAGATTCCACCTGCCATCAGATCAAGATGCCTAGAAATATTTTTTCGTGCACTTGCCCCCGATGAAATATGTGTAATAGCCAGAAAGGCAGCAATAAAAGCAGCTATAGATATTGAACAAAGAGCCATTACTACAGTTGGTAAATATGCTGATAACGGTAGAGATGCGGTTAATATAATTCAATTAGCGGGTGGTATAGCACTCACGGATGCAAGAAACAAGATCACCCTAGAGGATATAGAGTGGGTCGTACAAAACGGCAATTATTCCCCAAGACATGATAAAAAAGTATGGGATAGTCCAAAGGTTGGCTGTGTTAATGGATTGGCTATTTACGGACCAAATATGGGAGCACTAATAGAAATAGAAGCTACAGCTATGCCTACGGCCGAAGGAAAGGGCTTGTTTACGATTACTGGCATCGTAGAAGAAGAGGAGCTAAATAGCAATAGCAAAAAAATAAAAAGAAAAAGCACTGCTAGGGGCTCAGTAGAAAATGTGATGACAATATTAAAAGTATGTTTTAATATTGAAACCAGAAACTTCGATATACATTTAAACTTTCCAGGAGGTACACCAGTTGATGGGCCTTCTGCAGGTACAGCTATTTTATCAGCAATCTACTCTACCTTAACTGGAGAATTCATCGACAATAAGGTGGCTATGACGGGTGAATTATCTATTCAAGGAGATGTAAAACCAGTTGGAGGTGTGCCAGCGAAAATAGAAGCAGCCTTGAGGGCTGGTGCAGAACGTGTGCTAATACCTCATGAAAACTGGCAGGAAAAATTTGATGAAGGAAGGATACAAGTGATACCCATAAAGAGAGTAGAGGAAGTAATAGAGTACTCTTTATATGATTATAGGGACAAGAAGCCACTAGGTAGAGTTAATGAAGAAGTCCAGATACTCACTGCCTCGTCAACTATAGAGGGTTCAAAAGAATACGTGAAGAATGTGGCTAAATAGGCAACCAATGTTTGGCTCTTACTAACTGGGTTATTAATAATTATCCCTTTATTGCATGATTTAACGCATTCAGATATAATATAGAAGGTTTAGAGAAAAGGAAAAGGAGTTGATACAAAGTGAGCAATGACGATATTATAAGGTTACCTCTGCTGCCGCTCAGAGGATTGACGATTTTTCCATACATGGTACTGCACTTTGATGTTGGTAGGGCAAAGTCTATAGCAGCGCTAGAGGCGGCTATGGTTAACAATCAAGAGATATTCCTTGTTACACAAAAGGATTCTAAGATAGAAGATCCTGAACTTGATGAGATATATGAAGTGGGGACAGTATCCAAGATAAAACAGATGCTAAAACTGCCTGGCGACACAGTCAGAGTCTTGGTAGAAGGTCTAGAGAGGGGCAAGATACTAGAATACACTAAAGAGGACCCTCATTATGAAATAGCTTTGATGACACCTGCCGATTACAATAATAAAGAAATAGAATTGCAGTTAGAAGCCGCCGCCAGAAGCGTTTTGTCAGTATTCGAAAAATACGTAAAACTTAGTAGCAAGGTATCATCTGAAATACTCTTAACAGTTACTAGCTTAGACGATTATGAACGCTTAGCGGATATAATAGCAGCCAATACACTTGTAAAAACCGAAGATAAGCAAAGCATTCTTGAAGCCTTTGATCCAATTATACGTTTGGAAAATTTATATGAAATCTTGATACGGGAGACTGAAATACTAGAGATTGAGAACAAGATAAACCGAAGAGTGAAAAGGCAGATAGATAAGGTTCAGCGTGAATACTATTTACGCGAACAGATTAAAGCTATACAAAAAGAGCTTGGCGAAAGTGATGGTATTAGCGAGGAAGTAAAAGAATATAAAGAAAAGATAGAGAAAGCCAACCTACCAGAGGAAGCCTTGGAAAAGGCCAATAAAGAATTGGATAGATTATCAAGAATGGGACAGGGTTCAGCCGAGGGCTCTGTAATCAGAACATATCTAGATTGGATTACAGACTTACCATGGGATGTAGAAACAGAGGACAACCTCAACCTTAAAAACGCAGAGAAGATACTTGAAGAAGACCATTATGGCTTAACTAAAGTAAAGCAAAGGGTTACAGAGTATTTAGCTGTAAGACAGCTCACAAAAAGCATGAGGGGACCTATACTATGCTTTGTAGGAGCGCCAGGAGTTGGCAAAACCTCTATAGCCAAATCTATCGCCAGGTCAATTGACAGAAAATTCATTCAAATGTCTGTTGGCGGGGTAAGGGATGAGGCTGAAATAAGGGGACATAGGAGGACATATGTAGGGGCTATACCTGGTAGAGTTATATCTTCCATTAAGCATGCTGGCACAAAGAATCCAGTCTTCTTACTTGATGAGATCGATAAAATGAGTAACGACTTTAGAGGCGATCCAGCCTCCGCATTACTAGAGGTGTTGGACGCTGAACAAAACCATTCTTTTAGGGACCATTACATGGAGCTCCCCTTTGATTTATCCAAGGTAATGTTCTTAACAACAGCGAATACATTAGAGACTATACCCAGGCCTTTATTAGACCGTATGGAGATTATACATATTTCAGGCTATACAGAAGAAGAAAAGCTTAATATTGCGACTAAATACCTAATACCAAAGCAGATAGAAGAACATGGTATGGAGAAGGCCAATCTTAATATATCTGAGACTACTATACGAAGTGTTATTAATTACTACACACGTGAATCAGGTGTAAGGGGACTAGAAAGACAAATAGCAGCAATTTGCCGAAAGGCAGCCCGGAGGCTGGTCAACGATAAAATTAAGTCTGTAAGGATCACTAAAGCGAATCTTAAAAACTACTTAGGTATACCAAGATATAGGTATGATAAGATTGAACAAAATGACCAAATTGGTATTGCTACTGGGCTGGCGTGGACTCCAGTAGGAGGCGACACCCTATCGATAGAGGTAATCCCAATGGCAGGCAAGGGTAAGCTCGTATTAACAGGTCAGCTTGGTGATGTAATGAAGGAGTCTGCAAGGGCTGGCTTGAGCTACATAAGATCTAAGTCAAAGGAATTAGGCCTAGAGGATAATTTTCATGAGAAAACAGATATCCATATACATATTCCCGAAGGAGCTATTCCTAAGGATGGACCCTCTGCTGGTATAACCATGACAATCGCAGTTTTATCTGCACTCTTAGGCCTTAAGGTCAAAAAAAATGTAGCCATGACAGGGGAGATAACCTTAAGGGGTAGAGTTCTACCTGTTGGAGGGATAAAGGAAAAGGTTCTAGCTGCTAACAGGGCGGGTATAACTAGTATTATTATACCTAGTGATAACGAACGGGACCTTGTAGATATACCTGATAATATAAAACGAAATCTTGAGATTATAAGTGTAGAAACTATGGATGAGGTCTTAAAGCATGCAATAAACGAAATGCCCTCTAAGGTGAAAAAATGAAAATAAAAACAGCTGAGTTTATTACAAGTGCAGAAAAACCCAGTCAATATCCAGAGGACAATCTAGTCCATGTAGCTATAGTTGGAAAATCAAACGTGGGCAAGTCCTCGTTAATAAACGCACTGACCAATAACAACAAACTAGCTCGCGTCAGCGGCACTCCAGGCAAAACAAGGCTTGTGAACTTTTTCGAGATAAATCAAAGCTTCTACCTAGTGGACTTACCTGGCTATGGGTTTGCCAAGGTATCCAAGAGTGAGAAAGAGAAATGGGGTCTTATGATGGACCAATACTTTAACAATGCTGGTCAGTTGAGACTAATCATAATGCTAGCTGATATTAGGCATGACCCTACACAAGAAGATAAGCAAATGGCAGAATGGATACGCTATTACAAAATACCCCTTATTTTAATAGCTACCAAGGCTGACAAGCTAGGCAAAACCAGAATAAAACCAAGGGCAATACAGATTAGAAAGAAACTAGGCTTTTCTAGTGACCTAAGATTAATCCCTTGGTCAGCTACCGCAAAGTATGGGTTAGAGGAAATATTAGAAGAATTAAATAACTATACCAATGAAAACAGCTCTGATGTCATATAGGGCTGTTTTCTATTCTTCTGATTCTTCTGGATTTATTACAATACTTACATTTCCCAGTGAGATCTCCTCAATGCCAGTATCGGATATGTCCTTATCTTCTATATTAACTGGGGCATCTAATACCCCTCCGTCCAATGGATCCTTTGTATTATTTATATCTAC
>DASRNC010000331.1:0-3184 GCA_035647595.1 Bacillota bacterium
CCATATATACCATCAATACTACCTTCATAATAGCCTAAATTTCGTAGCCGGATTTGTACTTCGAGAACCTGTGAATTTCGATCTCCTGGAGCCAACCTAGATAAGGAACTGCCCATGTTAGCATATGGGCCACCGTAGACTACAACCTTTGTCTTGTATGGTACTATGCTGTAAAGCTCCTCTACATCCTTATTACGCATCCTAAAGCACCCTCCTGAGGCCCTATAGCCAATAGAACCTGGCTTATTGGTCCCATGAATCCCATACAAACCCCAAGGCACATCAAGCCCCATCCATCTTGTACCAAAACCCGTACCCCAGTTGCGGGCCTTATTGGTTATATGCCAAACACCTATGGGAGATGGAGTGCCCGGCTTGCCTTGGGCTACGGGATATTGTTTTATTTTTATTCCATCCTCAAATAAGTATAGGGTTGATTCACTTAAGTCAATCAAGATATCGTACTTGCTCCCATCACCCTCAATTATTTTCTGGCCTGTGACTTCTCCGACCTCCAGATTGTGCTCAAATTGGTTGAATACATCAGCCTCATAATTCTCCATCCCGATGTATAGGAGTGCAAAAAAGACTATATATAAAATGGTTACATAGTATCTAGATATCTTCATAAAAACAGCACCTCCCATCCCTATGTAAAATTATATTAATTCTACAGAGAAATTAGAACTATAGTGTCCATGAGCTTTAGTTGATGCTGGTAATATAGCAGAGCCCGGCTAAAAAACCTATATTCTTAAGGTTTCTGTCTTAGCTACAGCCTCTTGTATAAGCCTCTCCCCATCGACTAACTGCTCCGAAGCCTTTATCTGTTCAAGCCTTGGGTTGGTCACCGGACGCTTTGGTGTAAATATGGTACAGCAGTCCTCATAGGGAAGAATGGATGTCTCATATGTATCAATCTCTTGGGCAATATTCATTATATCTATTTTATCAAAGCCTATTAGGGGCCTAAAGACAGGTAGTGATACAGCATCGTTGGTAACATTTAAGGCTGCAATAGTTTGACTAGCCACTTGGCCGATACTCTCACCAGTAATTAGGGCTGATGCACCATCATTAATTGCTATTTCCTCCGCAATCTTCATCATAAAACGTCTCATTAAGACAGTAAGCTGAGCATCAGGACACTTATCATATAGTTCCTGTTGTATTTCGGTAAATGGTACTATATGTAGCCTAAATTGTCCACTATAACGTGTCAATCGCCTGCCCAGCTCTAAAACCTTTTCCTTAGAACGGTCACTTGTATAGGGAAAGCTATGGTAGTGAATTGCGGTCAAGGCCACACCGCGCTTTGCTATCATATAGCCCGCTACAGGACTGTCAATTCCACCAGACAAAAGAAGTGCCGCCTTACCATTGGTGCCTACAGGCATACCACCTGCTCCTGGTATAGTCCTATGATAGATATAAGCATGCTCCCTTATTTCTACATTAACCTTTAGCTGTGGCTTGTGGACATCCACAGTGAGCCTATCAGGGTGGTTGGATAAAAATATGCTACCAAGCTGCCTACTAATCTCCATAGAGTTAAGCTTGTAGCTTTTGTCTGCCCGCCTTGATTCAACCTTAAAGGTTATCCTTTGGTCCTTGGCCTCATCTGCAAGGTATCTCTCAACCATATCCGCTGATGCTCCTGCTAGGGTGTCAAAGTCCTTATTAAGTTTGTAGGCTGGACTTACAGATACAATACCAAAAACTCTAGTTAGGGCATCTAAAACACCAGACTCGTCTGTATAATCCTCAACATAATACCTACCCTGTGCCCTTATAACTTTTACTTGGGGAAAGTCCCTAAGTGATCTTTTTATATTTTTGTGTAGTGCTTTTTGAAAAAAGGGCCTGTTCTGCCCCTTTAAATGTATTTCTCCATACCTAATCAGTATAACTTTTTCCATTGCTACCTCCTGACAAACCTCTCTATTCTACTTATTGTTTTTTCCAATATAGGAACAAAGGCCTTGATATGAGTTTCTTCAGTCATGTAGGATGTGCTAATCCTAATCGAACCCTGTGCCCTCCTATCATCAATTCCTATTGCCTTTTGAACGTGGCTGGACTTTTTATCTCTAGATGAACAAGCAGACCCCGTTCCAACGTAGACCCCTTCCTGCTCCAGTGCGTGAAGCAGGACCTCGCCTTGTAACCCGGGGAAGCTGATATTTATAATATGACCTGCTGTTGATGCCACATCTCCATTAAATACGGCCTGGGGCAAGTGCCCCTTTAATTGTTCTAGTAAAAGCTCCTTCAATTTATAAAGATGGTCTGGCCTTTTTTTGCGCATTTGATTGTTTATCTCTATAGCCCTGCCCAGTCCTACAATACCTCCTATATTTTCTGTCCCACTCCGTAGGCCATCCTGCTGATCACCACCAAATAATATGGGTTTTATCCTGACAGCTCTTTTTTTGTAAAGAAAGCCTACCCCCTTGGGACCATGTATCTTGTGCCCGCTGGCAGACAATAGGTCTATATGCCATTCCCTTGGGTATAGGTCAAGCTTTCCAAAGGACTGAACCGCATCAACATGAAACGCAGTATTCCGGTTGGCATTCTTTATTATCCGCCCCATATCTTCGATAGGCTGCACACTACCTATCTCATTGTTAACATGCATAATGCTGACTAATATGGTATTATCCCTAAGGGCTTCTTTGAGGCTGTCTAGCGATATTAGGCCATCATTGTTAACTGGCAAATACGTAACATCATAGGATTGGTCTTCGAGAAATTCAAAGGCCCGCAGCACTGATGGATGCTCAATCTCACTTGTGATCAAATGCTTGCCCCGGCGGTGCCTATCAAGGGCAAGGCCAATTATGGCCATATTATTGGCCTCGGTGCCACCAGAAGTAAATATTACCTGTTCTGAACTAGTATGCAACGTTTCTGAAATACCTTCTATGGTTTCATTTATTCTCTTTTCGCTCTCTATACCCAGTCTATGTAGTGAGGATGGGTTTCCATAATCACTTTCTAGACTTTTAGAAATGCTTTCTATCACCTCTGGAAATACCGGAGTCGTAGAAGCATTGTCTAAATATATCTGCTTCATGCCTACCTCCTTGTCAATCTTCAAAGATAGCTTTTCCCAATATTCATTCATTCATTAGATTATAGCTTATCTTTGAAGCTATAATAAAAATGCCCCCTTTGAAAG
>DASRNC010000332.1:0-4948 GCA_035647595.1 Bacillota bacterium
CATACAAAGGGGAGGTATTTATGGTGAGACGGGCTTTACTTAATATGTCACTGGGCTTTATCCTTATAATGGTAGATGTAAGGGTGCGCGGCTTTGATCTAGTACCTGATATTGTAGGCTACATACTATTTGCATTAGCAATAAATGACCTTGAGCGGAGGAGTGAATGCTATGCAAAGGCAAAGCCCTTTAATTTTGTCTTGATAGCCTTATCAATATTTACATTAGTTGAGACCGGCAATACTCCCAGCTTTATTGGGCCACTAGGCTACCTAGTTGGCATAGCAGCATTATTGCTAAACCTTCTCGTGGTATATTATTTACTAATGGGGACCAAGGAAGTGCTTGTTATGTCAGGGCAGAGAAAACTAGCCACCGAGGCTGACAGGCTGTGGCTGTATTACTTAATACTCAAGGCTGCAGGAGTTTTATCTTATTTAGTCGCACCTATCCCTATTCTGTCTGGCATATATATTGTGGCATTGCTTGTTTTAAATATTGTACTAGCGGCAACCTACTTCAAGTTTTTAAATGCATCTGCTGAAGCCCTATAAAAGAAAAAAACGAAGGCTACAAAATAAATCATGTAGCCTTCGCCATACAATATAGGGGGTTACTCATATTCTGTCCACTAGGTGAGAAAATAATACCTAGCAACGAATATTTAATTAATTATTTTCGCATAACCCACTATGTCTTTTTTATCATTTCGCTTTTGCATCTAGGACAGACAATCCTTATCTTTCCTCTTTTTCTTGGGACCCTAAGACTTTGCTTGCATCCGACACATTTGTAATACTTGTGTGTCCTAAGATGTTTTAGTCTATTGTAATCCCGCTTGAATTTATTTTTCAAAGGATTCCATAGCTTTAGAAACCTTAGGTTTTCTTGTGACCGCTTCCAGATATTGCGTGAAAACACCCTAAAATACCCGTAGGCAAATAGTAATAGGGAGAGAAAAATAAAAAGCTGCCATCCCGTTATAGTGGATAGGATCAGGAAGGCAACACTAGCCAGTACAAGGCCTACATATAGCTGGTCTGCCCCATACCTACCGACCATAAATCTTTTTAACCAATTCAAAAAACTCACCTCTTAAGATAGACAAACTACTAGATTTACCTTATCATAAAGGAGGGTACTAATCTAGTTTAGTTAAAACAAATTTAAATATAACAAAAAAGCGATGGGGGTAATTTAATGCCAAAGTTAAGAATGTTATCTAAAGTACTGTGCTTGTTAATTGTCCTAATCTTTACTATTACAGCGTGTGGTAGGGGGGTTGAACCAGATCCGACACCAACCCTTGGTGGAGATGTTACAGCTAGTCCCGATATGCAGGAGGAGCCAAAGCTAGAGACAGAGGTTGAAGGGTTAATTCACGTAAACCAAGTGGGCTACAAGACTGGGGATGAAAAAATAGCTATTATAGTGGGGGAGCATGAAAGCTTTCAGCTAGTAGCTGTTGATCAAGAGGGTGAGACCATTGTATTGAACTCGGAAATATCAGCTGGCCCGATACATGATGTGTCTACAGGAGACCTTGTATACCATATAGACTTTAGCCAGGTCACAGAGGCCGGTGAGTATTACATATCAGTCCCGGGCGCAGGCCGTTCATATACATTCCAAATCGAGGACAACCCTTATGGTGATCTTAGAAATGCCCTACTCAAGCTCATGTATTTTCAGCGTTGTGGAGTAGAGCTTGAAGATGAACATGCTGGTCCTTGGGTGCATGCAGCATGTCACACCGACCATGCCAAGGTATACGAAGACAGAGACATAGTAATGGATACAACCGGCGGCTGGCATGATGCAGGAGACTACGGCAAGTATACAGTTCCGGTGGCAGTAACATTGGCCAGCATGTTAAATGCATATGAGATGTTCCCAACAGCCTTTGAGGATGACATAAATATACCTGAAAGCGGTAATGATATACCTGATATTATTGATGAGTCATTATATGCCCTTGATTGGATGTTAAGGATGCAGGACTCTGCCAGCGGAGGGGTATACCACAAGGTATCAACGAACAGCTTTCCTGGTTTTATTATGCCTGAGAATGATAAGGGTGGACAATATATAAGTCCTATTTCCCCTACAGCTACCGGTAGCTTTGCAGCTATTATGGCCCATTCTGCTAGGCTAGTAAATGATTTTGACGCTGACTTTGCGGACAAGGCACTTGCAGCTGCAGAAAAAGCCTGGCTTTGGCTTGAAGCCAATCCTGATGCCCCTGGATTTACAAACCCTCAGGGTGTATCCACAGGTGAATATGGGGATGGGAGTTCATCGGATGAGCGTATCTGGGCTGCAATAGAGCTTTACAAGACAACAGGCAAGGATGAATACCACGATTATGTAAAGGGGAAATTTAGGAGCATAGGTGTTTCCGACCTAGGCTGGGTTAACAATAGTGGATTTGCCGCTATTTCATATCTTTTTATGGATGAAGACATGCAGGCTAGCCAGGTCTATGACTACCTAAAAGACCAGTATCTTGACGAAGCCAGCAAGGTCGCACGGAGGTTAGAGTACAATGGCTATAACGTAGCCATAAGGGACTCAGAGTATTATTGGGGTAGCAATATGGAAGTTATGAAAAAGGGGATATTTATGGTTGTAGCCAATCTCTTAGAAGAGAATCCCGCATATGAACAGATAGGAATGGACCAGCTACACTATTTACTGGGTAGGAACGGCTTGAGCCAGTCCTATGTGACAGGCTTTGGTAGCAAGTCGGTATGGTTCCCCCACCACAGGCCTTCTGGTGCTGACAATGTTCGTGAGCCTGTACCAGGAATGGTTGCAGGTGGACCCAATATGAACCGGGAGGACAATGTAGCTAAATCCCAAATAGCTGAAGGAACACCATCAGCAAAATGTTATATTGACTTAGAGGGTAGCTATTCCACAAATGAGATAACAACCTATTGGAACTCACCTGCTCTTTTTGTAGCGGCCTATTTCAGCCAGGACCAGTAGGGGTTTTACTACCATTACATGATTGCCCTAACACAAAAAAGAAAGGATTTTAAATAATGCTCCAATCTTTTCCGCCAATCGTAGATAAAGAATGCAGGGTCCTTATCCTTGGGACTATGCCAAGTGTTAGGTCTTTGGAAAAACAAGAATATTACGGGCACCCGCAAAACCACTTTTGGAGGATAATCTATGGTCTTTTTGATAAGGAAGTGGGAGTGGAATACCAGAAAAAGAAGGCATTTTTGTTAAAACACCAAATTGCCCTTTGGGATGTCCTAGCCTTTTGCAAGCGGGAGGGCAGCAGTGATTCAAATATAAAAAACCCAGTTGCCAATGACATACCCGGCCTACTGTTAAGGTATCCGGGTATAAGGGCAATCTTTTGCGATAGCATCAAGGCAGAAGAACTTTTCAATAGGTTTGCCAGGGACCAAATTAGCAGTGATATTTCATACCATAGGCTGCCCTCTCCTAGTCCAGCTAGGACTATGAAGTGGCAGGACAAGCTAGAGGAGTGGAGGATAGTTTTAAACTACCTAAATTACAAGGATTAGTTGGCCCAAGGCTCTTTATAAACAAGGGATGTAGATGGGATACAGTTATTACTATTGCACTAGCTAGCTACATATGTTACCTTAGAAGTACTCGACATTATGTAAACTAGACAAGATTTTTTGACTCTGACCTATTAATATCCATTAAAGTCATCTAGTGATTCTTTGTTTATGGGGGTGTTGTAGATGTATCATATGGAGCTTTTGGATATTGAAGCAAGGGGCTGCTTTGATTATTTTTTTCATGAAGTCAATGATGATATATATAGTCAGGGTCATGGCCTAATCAGGGACAGGGCACCTTACTCAAGAGACAAATCCAGCATTGCAGCCACAGGGTTTGGCCTAGCCGCATATGTCATCGGTTGTGAACGGGGCTGGATGGACAAAAGAACAGCTAAAAGTAGGATTAACAGGACCCTTGATACGTTAATGGACAAGGCTGAGCATATAAAAGGTTTTTTCTATCATTTTTTAAGTATGGAGACAGCTAAAAGGTATAAATCTAGCGAGGTTTCGATTATAGATACGGCTATCGCCCTATGTGGTGCAATAACGGCAGGAGAGTATTTTGGCGGACCAATCAAGGAAAAAGCAGCAAGCCTATTTAGGCGGGTTGACTGGAACTGGTTTAGGGACAAGGACAATAACCGTTTTTACATGGGCTATACACCAGAGGAGGGTTTTTCTGGCTGGTGGGACTTTTATGCAGAGCAGCTAGTCATGTATATACTTGGTGCAGGATCAGTGACCCACCCAGTGTCGGGGGATATGTTCTACAGCTTTGACCGCCGCCATGACAGGCTGGCAGGACCAGCCTTTATACATTCTTGGTTTGGCTCCCTTTTCACCCACCAGTATTCACATGCCTGGGTGGATTTTAGGGGTATGAGGGATAAGGAGGGAGTAGACTGGTTTGAAAACTCAGTCAAGGCTACCCATGCCAATAGGGAGTACTGTATTAAGATGAGCAGACACTTCAAGACTTTTCATGGTGATTCATGGGGCTTAACTGCCTGTCAGGGGCCTTTAGGCTACCAGGGTAGGTATGGGGCTGCTCCTTCGGCTATCAATGACGATGAGCACATGGTAGATGGTACAGTGCCGCCTGCTGGTGCCATAGGCTCTATTGTTTTTACTCCCGACCAGAGTATGGAGGCCCTCCAATACTACTACAAAAATCATTCAGGCCTAGTTGGTAAATATGGTCTTAAGGATTCCTATAATCTAGATGTTTTGCCCCCTTGGTATTCAGCTGGCTTTATAGGGATAGACAAGGGCATAAGTCTAGTCATGGCAGAAAACTATCGTACAGGCCTTGTGTGGGACCTATTCATGGAGAATGAAAATGTAAGTAGGGGGCTTGAGCTCGTTGGTTTGGCTAGGGATGTAGACCAATATAT
>DASRNC010000333.1:0-2367 GCA_035647595.1 Bacillota bacterium
CCCCCGCCCTTGCCCCTACCTACATTATGATCGCTATATTCCATACCGCTTATTTCGCCCTCCACTATGAGCTGGCCCTCCTCTAAGTTTAACTTGCTTATGTGTAGGTCAAGACCATGGAGGGTTATATAACCTAACTCCGTAACAAGTAAAACTGCTAGTTCATCAAAGCTATCCACATCCTCAACACCTGTGATTGTAACCCTCTCCCTGTTCTCCATTAGCACACTGTGACTACGACTCCTGACTAGCTTTCTGTCATCTAGTTCACGCACCATTCTTGTCTTCCTCCTTGTATTGTGAGATAGGTATATCTATTTGATAATATGCTTGCCCTTTATCACATATGCATGGTTATTGGATAAAGAAAAAAGCACCCTCCCGGATGCTTAGCCTTCTTTGTAATATTGCTATTCCCACATCTTAACTATGTCTATTTCCTTATAATAATGGTTTATAATGTCCTCTGCTGTCTTGTTGTTTTCAGCCATATTATAGGCACCCCATTGTGACATGCCCACTCCATGCCCATAGCCTTTACCAGAGACTAAAAGACGATCTCCCTCTAAGGCAATATTGTCTATCAAGGTTGACCGCATATCTGTAGTACCAATAGCCAGCCTTAGCTCTGCAGCAGAAACCTCACTATCATCAAAGCTAATCCTAAGGGCCCGCCCCGAGAGTCCCTTCTCGCTTATGGAGACGCTATTGAAATCCTGGACTGGCTCTCCAGCAGTCTTGAGGGCTGCTATGACCTCTGCCTTTGTAAAGGTGGTAGACCAACTCTTGGCCTCCTCATCGACTGACTCTGTAAGGTCAGGAGAATCCACGACTTGTATGTAGGGCGGGTCTTCATCCTGGAAATTTAGCCCCTCTGTCGGCGTTGCTGTCTTGCCCCCTGCGTTTGAGTGGAACCAGGTCCTGGCAAAGTTCCCATCATAGACTATGGTCTGCCCCCTTGTATCATTGACAGCCTTTTTAATCTGATCATTTACTGCCGCTACATTCCAAGCCTGGGCCTCTTCTATGTCCGTTGACACATGGGCATCTGCGTGCTGGCTCTGACCCTTTTCCTCTATAAAATGTAGGACAAAGGTCCTTGCAATGATTGCCTGGGCCTTGATAGCCTCCAGGGGCCAATCGTTTTTTATCTCTCCACCGACTACGCCTGCCACATACTCCTCAAAGGCCATCTCTTCAACCCTGCCTTCATCAGCTATGTAGACCTTCAGCCTGGGCTCTGTCTGGTCCTGGGTGCGGACCTGGTCTGGCAGGTCTGGCTTTTCTACCCCTTGGTCAGTTTCCTGCTGGTCTGACCCCTGCCCGCCTGGCCTATTATCCCTATCCTCATCTGGCCTGTGCCCACCACGGCATGTTGCTATAAAGATCAAAACTATTGATAGGGTAAGGACCAGGCTAAGTTTTAGAAACTTACTTGTCTGCTTATTTAACATAAAATATTGGCCTCCTGAAATAATCCTAAGATTAATGGTGCGCATATAAAATAATGCTGGTACTTTTCATATGCTTATTATGCACCAATTACAAAAGCCGATACTATAACTAGACTTGTCTTTATGCCCTTATATGAAGGGCTGATATTATCTTTTCTTAAGTGGGGACTGCCTTTTCACTATTGATAGTCGAAGTGTATTCTTTATGGATATTAGCAAGCATATAGTGTGACTGTTTCTAAATCTCCCGATAAAGGGATGCAGCCTTGCTCTTTTGGGTGGTCTCCGCAAGCTCTAAAACCTCATATTTTCTCTGTTGGTTTCCAAATTGTATGGTGATAATATCCCCCACCTTAAGGGTAGTACCAGGCTTGCCAACCTTGTCGTTAATTTGCACACGTCCTCCGCTACAGGCTTCATTGGCAACAGTTCTTCTTTTTATTATTCTTGAAACCTTTAAATATTTGTCAAGACGCATATATACCTCCCATGTTATTGCTTGTTCTTATTACTTGTTCTTATTACTTGTATTCTAGTTAGCTTAATTTTCCTATAGATAAAGCGAAAACCGGGATATACCCGGTTTCTACTTTATTGTACGGAGTCTTTTAAAGCTTTGCCAGCCTTGAAAACTGGAGCCTTAGATGCAGGGATGATAATCTCTTCTTTCGTCTGTGGATTTCTACCCTTTCTCTCTTTTCTATCTCTGACCTCAAAAGTACCAAATCCTATGAGTTGGACTTTTTCACCTACGGCCAATGTCTCTGTTACAACAGATACAACAGCGTTTACGGCCTTTTCGGCATCCTTTTTTGTCAGCTCACTCTTCTCAGCAACAGCAGAAATTAATTCAGCTTTGTTCACTATAGAACCCTCCTTAATAATATTTCTTATAGCTATTTCGCTATTATTC
>DASRNC010000334.1:0-14971 GCA_035647595.1 Bacillota bacterium
ATACCTATGAGTATAAATACCACATTTAACCAGCTAGAGTAATTAATAAACCAAATACCTATAAAGTATGAAAATGTCATCAAGCATATGCCTGCTATTATGGTCCTCTTTCTACCTATCTTGCTTGAAATCAAGCCTATGGGTATGAAGCTTAGGGTTGCGGCTATAATAGCGACCATCAAAGGACTTGTAAAGCCAGTCCCTAAATCCCAGACCTCCTGTGCATATCTGGAAAACGCAGTAGTAATGGCATTGTAGGCAGCAAACCAAAGGAAGACCGAGGCCAGTAAGAATGAAAGACTCTTAAACACATCCTTGGGGAGCTTTCTTTTTTTCTTGGAAGCAGTCTGCCCGTCCTTGGTTTTTATGTCTGCAGTGGCAGCAGGTAGACCCTCCTCATCCTCAGCTAGCTCATCCGCCAAGTCTCTTGACAATTTCTTTTCATTTATTGTCTTTACCAATATGGCCACTGTCACTACCATCAATAAGGCAACCGACATAAAGACCCAAGTATAGTTCTTGTCAAGGCCAATTTCTACTGTTAAAAACCGAATGGCTATAAGGGCAAACAGTCCCCCTAGGGCACCCATCAAATTTATTACCGCATTGGCCTTGCTCCTAAGCGGCTTTGGGGTCAAATCTGGCATCAGGGCAACAGCCGGTGACCGATAGGTGCTCATGGCCATTAAAACTATACCCAAGGCTATAAAAAACATTGGTAGACTCTTTAAACTATCAGCCAGTGGCAAAAAGGCCATACTGATAACTGCCATAAATGTCCCAGAGATGATAAATGGTGTCCGTTTACCAAGTCTCGTATCGACCTTGTCAGACAGGGCTCCGAAAAATGGTAGCATGACAAGAGCTAATACATTGTCGATGGCCATAATAGCACCGGTCAAAGTCTCCCCTATACCAAAGGTGTTTTTCAGTATAAGCGGGATAATATTGTCATACAATTGCCAAAATGAGCTGATCGATAAAAATGCCAGTCCTATAAAAACCGTCCGTTTGTAGTTAAGCTTCACTTAGGGCCCCCCTTGCAATAAATAGTTTTTGTAAATAGTTTTTTTCTTTGTCTCTACCTGCTTATCTTATATTAGCTGGAAAAGTAGGATAACTAAGAAATATAGTGATAATAAATTATAACATGTTCTTACAACAATATACATAATATATAGGTGAATAATAAGTGAATTTTTCATATTGCGTAAAATAAGCAGGTTTTGAGTTCACTTGGCTGGGTATAAAGGATAGAAACCCATAAACTTTGACATGCACAATATTAAATAATACAATAGGCTTGTATTGAATTTCCAAATGACTTGGACAAGCCCTTACATATGGCCTTTACATATGACCTTTAGGGAAGGAGACTAGAAATATGTTATTCTTATATACAACCCTTCTCGATACACATGATGAGAAATCCAAATTTGAAGAACTATATAACAAATATAGGTACCTTATGTATCATATCGCCCTCGCTATCCTACGCGATGAACACCTGGCTGAGGATGCAGTCCACTCTGCTTTTTTAAGAATAGTTAATCATTTTAATAAATTGGGTAACATTTACAGTCACAAAACCAAGGCCTTCGTGGTTATAGTAGTAGAGAGTGTTGCAAAGAACATATACAAAGAGCGAAAAAGGCAAAGCCCTACCCTCTATGACCAGGTGGATTATCTCATAGACGACAAAGCTCAAGTTCTAGATGATGTTATAGACAGCCTGAGCCTAGAGGAGATAGTGGCAAAGATAAAGGAGCTAAGCCCCATAGACAGCAATATTTTAATGCTTAGGTATGTACACGACATTAGCATTAAAGAGATTGCCCGCATATCGGACACAAAGAATTCAACGATAAGAAAAAGACTAGAACGTGCCAGGGGGCGCTTGGCCAAATTATTAGCTGAAAATGGTGGTCATAGTGATGGATAACTCAATAAAGCTAAAAAAAGCATTAGAAATGTATCAAGAGGTCTGGTTACAGACCTATGCCGATGAGCATACTCTATCCAGGTATTCTTTTTCACGCGACTTTGAGAAAAAGATGGCCAACCTGATTAAAAGGCAAAAGAAGCCATACTACTCCCTCGTCGACACCATAGGCAAACGAGTGGCTGTTATAGTACTGGCTATATTTTTAGCTCTAGCTGGTACGGTATTTAGCGTTGAGGCCTTGCGTGAACCGGTGATAGACTTTGTTACCGAGATATATGAGATGTTTACCAATATCATTTTTGAGGATCCTGAGGGTGGAGATTTCTACAAGACCGAGACATATTATGCCCCCAGATATATACCCCAAGGCTTCATACTTGAGGATACACAAACTACAAGAATATACAGCAGATACGTGTATACTAATAGTAGGGGTGACTTCATCACCTATAACCAATTGATACTTGATCATTATACAATAATGGTTGATACTGAGGCTACATATTCAGAGCCCATTAATATAGGTGGATTGGACGGGCTATTCTATGAAAATAAGAATAATAACAACCTTGTATGGAATGATGATATATATGTATACCAGCTGACTGCTCCTTTAACAATAAATCTAGATGAGCTTATTTCAATGGCCTTATCCTTGGACGAATAGGGGTAACGTTACATATATTGACTGTATTTAGTCTAATATTTAAATAAAAACGAAAAAAATAAAATAATTCTTATTTACCTGTCACAAAAACACCCCCTCGATGGTTATAGTTAATGACCGGCTTGAAAGGAGGTGTTTTTATGTGGAAAAAACGAATAGCACTGCTTTTATCACTAATATGCATATTGGTTTTACTACAGCCTAGCACAGCTGGTGCCATCGCAGCTAAAACAGCTACTGCCAATGCCAGCGACCCTACTAATCTTGATATGCTGATATCTCCACAAATGTCTTATACAAATTCCTTTACTACAATACTAACAATAGACAAAAGTTCAGGTACAGCGTATTCAGCCGCTATATTTACTGGCTACTCTCATCTTACGACAAAGATTCAGATCAGACTAACCTTGCAAAAAAGAGGTCTTTTAGGCCTATGGTGGACTGACGTTGAAACTTGGACAGGTACCTTCTACAGGTTCTACGGTGATATGGAGCGGGTACGGCCCAATCTCAAAAAAGGCACATATAGGGCAAAGGGTACATTCACGGCATACAGTGGTAATGACAGCGAGTCATACACCTTGTATAGCGAAAATAAAAAATACTAACCTAAGTCAGTATTTTTAGCTTCAAGGAGAATATGATTCGACTTAGACTTTAGGACTCCCCACTTTTTATGGGATTTTCGACAACATGCTTCGACAATATGCTTCGACAACATCGTAGTACTATTCATTACATCCTACAAGTAATGGAGATTTGTGACTATGAAAACAAAATATCTTAAAATCAAGCTAACATGCTTATTAGTCAGCTTTGTATTTATACTAATATCAATGCTGCTAGTATACTTATACCGATAGATATGACTTATCCACCAGCTTAAGGCTTATCCTATTGGGTAGTTGATCCTATTTCAAACTTTTCCTGGATCTCCTGTGGATTTTTATCCATATTTATAGGGCAAGGACTCTCCGTCTATACGGCCAGTCCCTGCCCACTTTTTTTGTGCTTTAATTTATAATCCCATAAAAAATAAAGCATTAACAGCAGCTAGCCGTTAATGCTTTCCAAAAATATTAAGGAGGTGTAGTGACTTTGTAGTCGTCAAATATAATGATACCATATTAACCTTCCTGAAATATGAATGGAATGTAAACATTAATAAGGCGCCAATATATATTGTTGTGATATAATAAAGTAGTAAATTTAAGATGAGGGGTAATAATGAACCTATTATATTTAAAGTATGCCGTAGAGGTTGAAAAGACAAAATCTATAACAAAGGCAGCCGAAAATCTCTTTATGGGGCAACCAAACCTTAGCAGGGCAATAAAGGAGCTTGAAGAAACTCTAGGTATTCGGGTGTTCAAGCGCACCTCCATGGGTGTTACACCGACTGACAAGGGTATGGAGTTTCTAAGCTATGCCAAAAACATCCTCTCCCAGGTAGATGAGATGGAAACCCTATACAAACACGAGAAACAGGACAAGCTGACCTTTAGTATATCTGTGCCAAGAACTGCATACATAGGCCAGGCCTTTTCAAATATTGTGTCCAGGCTTGATAGGAGTAAGGGGATCGAGCTAAGGTATAATGAGACCAACAACCTAAATGCTATTAACAATGTACTAGATGATAACTACAATCTGGCTATGATCCGCTGTCAAACCTCCCAGGAAAAGTACTTTGTTAACATGCTCAAGGAAAAGGGCCTGAGTGCAAAGTCCATATGGGAATTTGAATTCCTGCTACTGATGTCAAAAAAACACCCCTTATCCCATAAAGAAGACATCAGCTATGATGACCTGAGTGATTTTATTGAGATTGCCCATGATGATTATTATGTTCCCTCCCTTAGTCCATCAGAGATAAGAAAGGAAGAGCTAGCGGATATAATAGACAAGAGGATTTTTGTTTATGAGCGGGCCAGTCTCTTAAATTTGCTTTCCACTACGCCAACGACATATATGTGGGCGGCTCCCCTACCCCAAGACCTCATAGACCGTCATTCCCTAGTCCAGGTCCCCTTTACCGAACCTGCTAGAAGGTACAAGGATATACTAGTTTATAGGAACAACTATCCCTTTACCGACCTTGATGAGGCCTTTTTAGAGGAACTGGAGAAATCTATTAGTGCAGTCGAGCCTGCCTATCTATAACTTGCAACCGCAAATATATGAAATTTAAACAAAATTTCATAGGATTCTTTGTCAGGCATATCGGAAAGTGTATACCGATATGCTTTTTTTATATTACACTTATCTGCTTATGTATGTTAAAATTTTATCAAAGTCAATTAGGGCTTCAACCCTTTATATATATAGCTGACATAAAAGGAGGAATATTTGATGAAAAAGACAGACCACAGAAGTGTAGTCGACAGCGTAGAAAAACTGGAGATGGCACTTGGAAAAGTAAGAGACGCACAAAAATTATTTGCAACCTATACCCAGGAGCAAGTAGATAAAATCTTTCTTGCAGCAGCTACTGCCGCCAACAGGGACCGTATACGGTTGGCCAAGGAAACTGTAGCAGAGACAGGCATGGGTATTGTTGAGGACAAGGTAATCAAAAACCATTATGCCGCTGAGTATATTTATAATGCCTATAAGGATGTAAAGACCTGCGGTGTTTTAGAGGAAGACAAGGTCTTTGGCACAAAGAGAATAGCTGAGCCTGTAGGTGTTATTGCAGCCGTTATACCCACTACTAACCCCACCTCAACTGCGATATTTAAGGCCCTTATAGCCCTTAAAACAAGAAATGGTATTGTTATGAGTCCCCACCCTAGGGCAAAGGATTGCACTATAGAGGCTTCAAGGATAATACTAGAGGCAGCAGTAGAGGCCGGCGCTCCAGAGGGCATCATTGACTGGATAGACGTACCCTCCCTTGATATGACCAACCTGGTTATGAAGGAGTCCGACCTAATACTGGCAACCGGTGGACCTGGTATGGTTACAGCGGCATACTCCTCAGGCAAGCCTGCCGTTGGCGTAGGCCCGGGTAACACCCCTGCCATCATTGACGAGTCTGCAGATATATTGCTGGCGGTCAACTCCATTATCCATTCTAAGACCTTTGATAATGGTATGATTTGCGCATCTGAGCAATCAGTAATCGTCCAGGACACCATCTACAAAGAGGTTAGGGATGAGTTTGAAAAGCGTAATTGCTATTTCCTCAATGAAGATGAGCTAGAAAGGGTACGAAAAACAATTATCATAAACGGTGCCCTCAACGCAAAAATCGTCGGACAGTCCGCAGTTAGAATAGCTCAGTTAGCAGAAATCACAGTCCCTAAAGATACCAAGATACTCATAGGTGAGGTTGAAAAGGTTGATATGTCAGAGGAGTTTGCCCATGAAAAGCTCTCCCCCGTTCTTGCCATGTACAAGGCCAAGAGCTTTGATGACGCACTTGCCAAGGCAGAAAGACTAATTGAGGACGGTGGACTTGGCCATACTGCATCCGTTTATTTGAACACAACAAAAGAGCAGGAAAAACTGGACCTATTTGCTGACAGGATGAAGGCCTGCCGTATATTGGTCAACACCCCCTCCTCCTTTGGCGGTATAGGGGATCTCTACAACTTCAAGCTTGCGCCTTCTATGACACTGGGCTGCGGCTCCTGGGGCGGCAACTCGGTATCCGACAATGTCGGCGTAAAGCATCTTTTAAATATAAAAACAGTCGCCGAAAGGAGAGAGAACATGCTTTGGTTTAGAGCACCTGAGAAGGTATATATAAAAAGGGGCTGCCTGCCAGTCGCACTGGATGAACTTAAAAACGTACTGGGCAAAGAGCGGGTATTTATAGTAACTGACTCCTTCCTATTCAAAAATGGCTACACCAAGCCAATCACTGACAAGCTAGATGAGATGGGCATTGTCCACACCACCTTCTTTGATGTAGCACCTGACCCATCATTAGAATGTGCAAGAGATGGGGCTGCCGCTATGGAGGCCTTTGAACCAGATTGCATTTTAGCTGTTGGTGGAGGCTCCCCAATGGACGCAGCCAAAATAATGTGGCTCATGTATGAGCATCCTGAGGCAGACTTTATGGATATGGCAATGCGGTTTGTAGATATTAGAAAGCGTGTATACACCTTCCCCAAGATGGGCGAAAAGGCATACTTTATCGCTGTACCTACCACTTCAGGCACAGGTAGTGAGGTCACACCCTTTGCAGTTATCACCGATGAAGAGACTGGCGTAAAGTATCCGTTGGCTGATTACGAGCTACTACCCAATATGGCTATAGTCGATGCTGACCTGGCCATGAACCAGCCCAAGGGCTTGACCAGCGCCTCTGGTATAGATGTACTGACCCATGCCCTAGAAGCATATGCCTCCATGATGGCTACCGATTATACTGATGCCCTGGCCCTAAAATCTATAAAAATGGTATTTGAGAACCTGCCCAGCGCCTATGAAGATGGCGCCGCAGACCCCCTTTCTAGAGAAAACATGGCCAATGCATCCACAATGGCGGGTATGGCCTTTGCCAATGCCTTCCTAGGGGTATGCCACTCCATGGCCCACAAGCTTGGAGCCTTCCACGACCTGCCCCACGGCATAGCAAATGCCCTTATGATTAATGAGGTCATCCGCTTTAATGCCTCCGAGGCACCTACAAAGATGGGTACCTTCCCCCAATACGACCACCCCCATACCCTGGCAAGATATGCCGAGGTTGCTGACTACCTGGGACTTGAAGGCAAAACCGATATGGAAAAGCTTGAAAGCCTAACAACTGCTATCGAAGAGCTCAAGGCAAAGGTCGATATTGAAAAGTCCATAAAGGGATATGACATAGATGAAAAAGACTTCTTAGACCGTCTAGATGACATGGTTGAACAAGCCTTTGATGACCAATGTACAGGTGCAAACCCCAGATACCCTCTGATGAGTGAGATCAAGGACATGTACCTGAGAGCATATTACGGAAACAAATAGGAGGGACCGACAATGAAACTAGATAAGGTTTTAGCCGTACGTACAGCAAAGACTATTTACCGAGACGGTGACCTGGTAATCAAACTATTCGATGAGAATTTTTCGAAGTCTGATATCCTAAACGAAGCATTGAACCAGGCCAGAATAGAAGAAACCAACCTTAATATACCAGCAATAGTCGAGGTAACAAAAATAAAAGGAAAATGGGCCATCATTAGCCGTTTTATCGAAGGCAAGACTCTAGAGCGCCTTATGGTTGAAAACCCAGACAAATACGAGGAATACTTGGAGCTTTTTGTAGATATCCAGCTGACAGTCTTCAGCCAAAAAGCACCGCTTTTAAATAAGCTGAAGGACAAAATGTACCGGAAAATATCCGAGACAAACCTTGACGCCACGACAAGGTATGACCTGCATACCCGCCTTGAGGGTATGCCAAGGCATAATAAGGTCTGCCACGGTGACTTTAATCCAAGTAATATAATAATAACACAGGACAAGGTGCCCTATATACTTGACTGGTCCCATGTGACCCAGGGCAACGCCTCTGCCGACGCAGCAAGGACCTACCTATTATTCCGCTTGGCCAATGAAGACAAGTTGGCTGAGGATTATATGGACCTCTTTTGCAGGAAAAGTGATACTGCAAGGCAGTATGTTAATAAATGGATACCCATAGTGGCAGCCAGTCAGTCAGTTAAGGGCAAGCCCGAAGAAAAGGACTTGCTCCTTCACTGGGTAGACGTTGTAGACTTCGAGTAGAAAAAGGGAGGACGAACCACCATGAAAATCACCATATGTATAGGGAGCTCATGCCATTTAAAGGGCTCAAGACAGATTGTAGAGGAAATGCAAGAACTCGTTGCGGATAATGACCTCCAGGATAAAGTTGATTTGGGCGGCACCTTTTGCATGGGCGACTGCACCAACGGCGTCAATGTTACCCTGGATGATACTAAATTTTCATTGACTCCAGAAGAAACCCAGGAATTCTTTGAAAATGAAGTACTAAAGAGATTATAAAACAAAGTGGAAACGGGTGACCCCATATGTCGGACTATATACAGCTTAAAAAATCAAACTGCAAAAATTGCTATAAATGCATAAGGCACTGCCCGGTTAAATCAATACGGTTTTCTGGCAACCAGGCCCATATCGTAAGTGATGAGTGCATCCTATGTGGCCAATGCTTTGTTGTGTGCCCACAGAATGCAAAACAAATTGCTGATGATACGGAAAAAGCAAGGGTCCTCATAGATAGTGGTGAAAAGATTTTCGCCAGCATCGCCCCCTCTTTTGCTGCTAACTATGATGGCATTGGGATAAAAACTATGGAAAAAGCACTAAAAGGGCTAGGTTTTTATGGTGTCGAGGAAACAGCAATAGGGGCAGCCATGGTCAAAAGAGAGTATGAAAACCTTGTCAGGGACAAGAGGCAGGATGTAATCATTTCATCCTGCTGTCAATCAGTCAACCTCATGATAGAAAAGCACTTCCCTGAGGCCCTGCCCTATCTTGCCAAGGTCATAACCCCTATGCAGGCCCATTGTATGGATATCAAGCGCCGCCATCCCGATGCCAAGACTGTCTTTATCGGCCCCTGCCTGTCTAAAAAGGACGAAGCCTCAAGGTTTCCTGGCATAGTAGACTGTGTATTGACCTTTGAGGACCTGACCAATTGGCTAGAGGACAAGGATATAAGCTTGGACCCCATACAGGACACAAATGACAAAAGCCTATCCAGGCTCTTTCCCACAGCCGGTGGCATATTAAAAACCATGGACCGGGAAAATAGCGGTTACACATATATAAGCGTGGACGGTATAGAGGACTGCGTAGCAGCCCTGAATGATATTATAACCGGTGGCTTTAGCGAATGTTTTATCGAGATGTCAGCCTGTAGTGGTAGCTGCATAGGCGGCCCTGTTATGGAAAAGTACCACCACACCCCCCTGCGCGATTATCAAATCATAAACCGGTATGCAGGAAAAACCGAGTTTGAGGCTGAGAGCCTGCCCCAGAGCCTGATGGCAAAAGACCATGTCTTCTTGCGGCCGAAAAAGCAAATACCAGGTAAGGCAGACCTAGAATCATTACTAAAGAAGATGGGCAAGACCAAGTCTGAGGATGAGCTAAACTGCGGTTCCTGCGGCTATAATACATGCCGTGACAAGGCTGTGGCCGTCTATCAGGGCAAGGCAGACCTAACAATGTGCCTGCCTTTTTTAAAGGACAAGGCAGAATCCTTTTCAGACAATATAATTAGTAACACCCCAAACGGTATAGTTGTCTTAAACGAAGCCTTAGAGGTCCAGCAGATAAACGATGCTGCCCTAAGACTTATGAATATACGCCGGTCTTCTGATATATTAGGTGAGCATGTTATCAGTGTTCTTGATCCAGAGGACTTTTTACGGGTCCTTGAATCCGGCAAGAATATTAGCGAGCAGATGGTATACCTGGCAGAATACGGAAAATATGTTGAGCAGACCATTATCTTTGACTCAAAGTATCATATTTTGATTTGCATAATGCGTGATATTACAGATGAGGAAAATGAAAGAGACAAGAAAAAGAAGGTTAGCCGCAAGACAATAGAAACAACGGATAAGGTAGTGGAAAAACAAATGCGGGTCGTTCAAGATATCGCCTTCCTGCTTGGAGAAACAGCCGCAGAGACCAAGATAGCACTTACCAAGCTAAAGGAGTCACTAGAGGATGAATAACCTATGTACTGACATAGCATATTCTAGCCTAAACAAACACGGTGAGACCCTTTGCGGTGATAGCATAAACATTATCAGGCAAAACGGCGCCTCTACTGTTGTAGTTTTGGCTGACGGCCTTGGCAGCGGCGTCAAGGCAAGCATCCTCTCCACCCTAACATCCAAAATAATATCTACAATGGTTGCCGAGGGCCTGTCTATAGAGGAGTGTGTTTCTACTATAGCTTCGACCCTGCCAGTATGCTCGCAACGGGGCTTGGCCTATTCCACCTTTACAATCATTAGCATTATTAACAATAGTCAAGCAGAAATAATCCAGTACGATAGCCCTGGGGTGATCCTCCTGCGGGATGGTAAAAGTATAGCCCTCCCAACTACACAAAGGACCCTTGAGGGCAAGACAATATATCATTCTAAGATGCACATTAAAGAAAACGATTTCTTTGTTGGCCTAAGTGATGGGGCAATCCATGCAGGTGTCGGCCATGCCTTTAACTTTGGCTGGCAGCGGGAGGATATCATTGATTATCTTTTGACTTGCCAAAGGCCGGATAGTACAGCCAAATCAATGACAACCATGCTAATTGACGAATGCAACCGGCTCTACGATGAAAAGCCTGGAGATGATACAACCGTTTGTTGTATCCGTATACGCAAGCGCCAGCCAGTCAACCTGATGATAGGGCCTCCAGCCAACCGTGACGACTTAAATAAAATGATGTCCCTCTTCTTTTCCAAGGAAGGCAAGCATATTGTTTGTGGAGGCACCACCTCCACCCTAGCTGCTGACCACCTGGGTAAGCCCTTAGAGCCCCACCTGGTCTTTCCCGACCCAGAGATACCCCCTACAGCATCATTAGAGGGCGTGGATTTGGTCACCGAGGGTGTTATAACCATGAGTAGGGTGCTGAGGTATGCCCAAGAATACCTAGAAAGACACAAAGATTTTTCCGACTGGAGCCTTGGTAAGGACGGTGCCTCCAAGGTGGCCCAGCTACTCTTTGATGAGGCTACGGACATAAACTTCTTTGTTGGCCGGGCTATAAACCCTGCCCACCAGAACCCAGACCTACCAATAAGTTTTAATATAAAAATGAGATTAATAGATGAGCTTGCTGAATGTCTTAGAGATTTGAACAAGCGGATCAAGGTTTCCTATTTTTGACCTAGAAAGGGGCTTAAGCTAATATGAGGAAATTCGATACCCAGGTTCAGCACCTTAAGTACAAGGTGTTGCGCGAGGTTGCCAAGCATTCTTATAAGGATAGGCTACTAGACAATATAATAGATATACCAAAAGCTATAGTACCTGGCAAGATGCCATCCATGCGGTGCTGTGTTCACAAGGAACGAGCAATACTTTCAGAGAGAGTAAAACTGGCTATGGGCGGCGATAGCGCCAACCCCAATGTCATTGAAGTAATAGATATTGCCTGCGATGAATGTCCCATGGGCGGTTATGAGATTACAGATGCATGCCGTGGCTGTATAGCCCACAGGTGTCAAGATGTATGCCGCAGGGGCGCAATCACCTTTGACCAGGCCCAAAAGGCCCATATCGACAAGTCAAAATGTATAGAATGTGGTCTTTGTGCAAGGGTATGCCCATACAGCGCCGTAGCAAACCATAAAAGACCCTGCGTAAATGCCTGCAAGGCCAATGCCATATCCATGAATGAGGAAAAGGCTGCTAACATTGACAACGACAAGTGTATATCCTGTGGAGCATGCGTTTACCAGTGCCCCTTTGGAGCCATTATGGATAAGTCCTATATATCAAATGTGATAGACATCATTAAAAAGAGTAATAGGAACGAAAACTACAAGGTATATGCCCTTGTGGCCCCCTCTATAGCCAGCCAATTTACCTATGCAAGGCTTGGCCAGGTTATCAGCGGGATAAAAAAGCTTGGCTTTTATCATGTGGTAGAGGCAGCCCTTGGGGCAGATATGGTTGCCCACGATGAGGCCAAGGAGCTCACTGAAAAGGGCTTTTTGACTAGCTCCTGTTGTCCTGCCTTTGTAGACTATGTAGAAAAACAATTCCCAAAGCTTAAGGACAATATATCCCACAACCCCTCACCAATGGTTGCCATGGGCGAGTATATAAAAAGGACTAGCCCGGGTGCAAGGGTTGTCTTTATAGGACCATGTACAGCAAAAAAACAGGAATTTCAAAGGGAAGATGCCAGCCCCCATGTGGACAGTGTCATCACCTTTGAAGAGCTCCAGGCCTTGTTTGATGGAAAGGGTGTAAATATAAAAAGCTTGGATGAGGACGTACTTGACAATGCCTCATACTATGGAAGGATATTCGCCCGCACCGGCGGCCTCTCCGATGCAGTAGCTCAAAGCCTCAAGGAGCAAGGGCTTGATGATTTTGACTTAAGACCTGCCGTATGCGGTGGCATAGACCAATGCAAGTCTGCCCTTTTAAAGGCCAGTAAGGGCAGACTCAAGGAAAACTTTATAGAGGGTATGGCCTGCATTAGCGGCTGTATTGGCGGTGCTGGCTGCCTTACCCATGGAGTTAAGAGTAAAAGTGACGTGGACAAGTATGGCATGCTAGCCTACGAAAAAACCATTACAGATGCAATCAGTGTTTTAAAATAGGAAAAGTTAAGGGTCAGCAATAAGCATTTGCTCGCCACCAAACTCAACACCACCACAGCGGCCGGTGTCTGATACAAGAACCTTATTCCCCCTTGTATGGCCACCGCCACCCTTATTTTTTTCTTCCAGCCCTATTCCTACAATACCCTGAACAGTCTCATCAACTAAGGGCACCATAGCACCGTCCTTGGGTCCCTTTAGGTTGATAAACAAGGCCTTGCTGGTATCAAGATCGACCTTCAGTATATGGGTCCTGTTCTCCACCCTTATTATTACCCTATCCTTATCCCTCTTTATATCCAGAAGGCTCTTCTTCATTGTGGAAAACTCAAGAAAGATCCCCCTGACCCAAAGCCCAATAAGGAAACCACGAAAGCTACCTACGACAAATGGAACATGCCCTATAGAGGCACTCAGGGCTATGGATTCATCCCTGAAATTGTTGCATTGTACCCATATCCAGCCCAAGGGGAAGGCCCTACCCCAGTTTTTCTCTATGTAGCCCCTGCCCCCAGTAAAGTCAATAGGCTTCCCGTTGATTAGCAGGCTGCCAACCAGCCTAAGGTCCATGGCGCAGACCTGGCTGTAGCATTCCATAAGGGGGATATAATTATAATAGCCCATGCTTCCAGGAGACCCCTTGCTATCTGGCCAGCCAACTGTATCTGTAAAGCTGAGTCCTCCACTGATGCTAAAGTCACTACCCTTTAGGTCCAGCCATATACCCTCTCTTGAAAATGTATTCTTTTCTACCTTAAATCTAAACTTGTCTAAAGAGGCCTCAAAGGCACCCTTTGGAAATGAAATGTATTCAAAGGCCCCACTTGACCCGTCAAAAACCTGGACAAAGCTATGGGCATCTTGTCCCCCAAGACCAAGACTTATGCCAGGGATGAAAATATATACATTTTTACATGCTGCATCTACCAGCTTGAAGTACCAGCCCTCGAAAAACCTGTCTTTTTTTCTCCTGCCATGATATAGGTCAGGGTTTTGTGCTTGTTTTAACAAAAATAAATCCTCCGTAGATAATTTTGGGTCCTGCTCTTAAATAGCTTTCCCAATTGCATATTATCTACGAAGGATTTTTTAGTGATCCACTTCTGGTCCTGTGCTATCATCTTCCTCTAGTACTGTGCTATCATCTTCCTCTGGTCCCCTTCCATCACCCTTATCCTTTTCAAAAAATGAAAGGGTAAAGGATACAAGGGCCAAACCTATGGCTGTATATACCAGGGGTCTATAATCATCCACCGAACAAGCGCCTGGGGGTAATGACCTCCCTACCAACCAGTTTTGTATTATGACGTAGAAACCTATAAGGGCTGCACCCGCCAATGAAATATTGCTTAATATCGAAATGGTCTTCCTATTCATCAAATTGTAAGGCAAATATAGCTAACTTTTAGCTGGAAAAATTGCCTCATTCCTCCTCTCATCAGGTCCTAGGATAGCGATGCACACTGTTAAAATCTGCTATCGCACCATGATTTCCTCGATTTACTATTTACTCTATGTCATTTATAAGCCCTTGCTCCATCTTTCAAACATAAATCTGTCCCCTGCTCAACCACCACTCCCAGCCCACCTGCGTCTAGGTCAATAAAATCCTCTGCCCCGGCTTCTGTCAGGGCTTCTTTAGTTCTATCGGGGTCAGTTGACAGGACAATAATGGTGCCTCCACCGCCGGCTCCCGCCAGCTTTGCAGCCAGTGCCCCGTTTTTCTTTGCCACCTTAATCATATGATTATTTTCAGGTCCTGAGTCAGTTAGATTATCCTGTATCTCATGGTTTTTATTCATTAGGTAGGATAGGTGGTCCCAATCGCCCCTTAACATTGCTTTTTTGCCTTCTCTGGCTAGCTGTGCTATGTCATTATAGGCCTTTACCACGGTCTGATCACCCTCTATCCACCGGTCCCTCAAGGGTCTATGGAAATTGCCAGAATGATGCTTTATGCCTGTATGGGCTACAATGAGGGGCAAGTCCTCCACATAATCGGCTATTGGCTCAACCACAGCGTATAGCTCACTGTCCAAGTCCCTATAGTAT
>DASRNC010000335.1:0-2782 GCA_035647595.1 Bacillota bacterium
CATCAATATAGATGCCATATCTAAAGGTATGGGCCCCCTTATCTAAATCAACTCCGGGGAATTGTGTGCCCCTGAGTAGATTCATCTCGACCACATTGTCATATACGGAAAAACCATACTTACAATCATTGAGCAGTGCAAAGTTTGTTCCTGGTTCGCATAGTGAAATCCACCTATGGGCTGGTATCTCCATCTGTGCCTTTTCATAAATATTATTCTTTTTAGTAGACCTTGATATATGGCCAAATTGAATTTCGCTTATTACTTCAGAGGTTTTCACGTCAGGCGAAAACTGAACACGTAGCATTGAATTCTTCTCTTTCCAGTCTACATCAGCAGAAATATCAAGGATATCGCCATCTGACAGCAAGGTTAGTGTTAATTGTATGGAGGATTCTCCATAGCTATAGGTTTGAATAGCCTTTTCTGCAGGACCTTCCTTGACAAAGCGGCAGCCTGTCAGCTGTGCACGCCTGGGTATTTGATTTCGATAATCGTAATCCAAATTCCAAGCATTTGGTATATCCTCATAAACAAGGAGCAAATTAGAGGGCTCTGTCAGTAGCTCCCTAGCAATATCCTTGTGATATATACTGCCAATGCTGCCATCTGGTAAAAAAGCCACCCTTAAATAATCGTTTTCCAGTATACTCTCACTCTTAACCTCAGTCTTGCTAATAATATCAATATCATCTAGGTCAACAGCACAGTATCCCATGGCAGGAATCGATAGCTTCTTGTATCCCTTTTCTGTTTCTAGCCAATAAGCCCTGCTAGAGGACAATGTATTGAATACAACAGCAGGCTCTTTAAGGCCCTGGGTAGATATAGTCTCTGCCAGTAATTCAGCAGCCCCTTGCCTAATTTTTGACCCATCTTTATGTAGCTGGGCATATGCTTCAAGACTTTCATCATGGACGCGTTTTATGGATGTACCCGGCAAAATATCATGGAATTGGTACAGCAATACCTCTTTCCATATACGCTCTATCTCCTCCTGGGGATAGGCTGAGCCGACAAGCTTCATTGCTAGTGCAGAAAATATCTCAGTGTCCCTTAGGAGAAATTCCATCTGCCTATTGTATTTCTTGTTGCGGGCAGCACTTGTGAAAACACCAAGATGCCTTTCAAGATACATTTCACCGTCCCAAACCGGTAGATCTGTACTCCTGGCATCTAATCGTTTAAAAAAGTCTGCCATTGTACCTTGTTCTATAGGACAAAGACCAGGAAGATTCTTTTGTCGTTTTAGGTATTCAAGATGGCATGGACTAGGTCCACCCCCTCCATCTCCAATTCCAAAGGGTAGGAGTGCTTCTCCATATTGGCCTGTAGAGGCAATATTGTTTTTTATTTTAGCAACGGATTTTGCTGTAGCTTCACTTAAATAATTACCTTCTGGTGGCATATGTACCAGTACCTCTGAACCATCAAGGCCACGCCAGTGGAAGTTTGTATAAGGAAACTTATTAAATAGGCTCCAAGATAGCTTGATCGTGGAAAAATACTTGATACCAGACTTTTTCATGATTTGTGGAAAGGCAGCTGTGTACCCAAAGGTATCGGGCATCCATACAAAATCTGTACGCTGGCCAAATTCTTTTTCCCAGAAAGCGTTACCATAAAGAATCTGCCTAATAAGTGATTCACCTGAAACAAGGTTGGAATCTCCCTCAACCCATACAGCACCTAGTAGCTCCCACCGTCCGTCTTTGACCGCTTCTTTTACCTTACCGTATAATTCGGGGTAATCCTCTTTAATCCACTGGAAAAGCTGTGGCTGACTTGCCCCAAAGCGATAGTCATCATATCTGTCTAGTAGGTCTAAAGCTGTAGCAAAGGTTCTGGCACCTTTTCTTTTGGTTTCTCTGATTGGCCACCACCAAGCAAGGTCAAGGTGAGCGTGTCCAAATGCAGTAAGATTAAGTGCTGGACTATCTCCTCCAGTCTTGCTCAGACGCTCTTTTGTTAATTCAAGACACTGCTTATATTCCTCTTCAGTATAATCACGTAGAATTAAATGGCACTTTTGCAAGAGGTCAAGTATCTCGTATCTCAATGGGTCCTGGGCCGAGGCATTTTCAGCTTGAGTTAGTAGTACTATGCCATCATAAAATAGGTCTCGCGCAAGGTCATCACAGGTTGCAATATAAGCCTCCTTGACAGTCCCATTTTCACGCAGTTTCCCAAATAAATCATTACAGCCTGCGTCCATCCAAAAATCAACCTTTTCTCCCCCATCAGCCTTGTCCTTGTATTGTACAATCCTCTTGCCTGGGTTTCCCATGGCCCGATCAAACTCAGAATTTATATTAGTTATGCCTCGCTCAGGGCATCCATCACTATCATAGATCAAGCCCTCACCATTTATATCAATAACATAAACAACTTTTTTACCCTTGGCTTTCTCTGGTACAACAGCAGTGCAATGAAACCATGCACAATCGAATAGGTCTCCCCACTTATCACCCGGCTTAACCCTGCTATATTCACCTGTTTTTCTCATTTTATAGGATAAGGGTTCCTTGGATTTGTAAATCTCCATATCTAAGTCACATAGCTTATCATAGATACGGCTTTTCACCATCATTAGACTTCTCCTAATGTTCTCAATGACATATTTCTCGTTAAACATCAGCACCATCTCCTTAATCATATGTTAGTATGCATAATCATATTATTATTGTATTACTATTAGTTCTATGTATAATACAAATAACATATAATAATTATAGCACATGGGTACAACAAGTCAATATACTGGGCTAATATATACTTATAT
>DASRNC010000336.1:0-3122 GCA_035647595.1 Bacillota bacterium
GTTATACTACATCATATAATTTTAACACAGGTAAAACTTAAATGCAATTGAGATAAAAATCAATTTCCCATGATTTATTTCTTATAAGCCTCCTGTGCCAATACTCCTATATATGGTAGGTTCCTATACTTTTGCGCATAGTCTAGGCCATAGCCTATTACAAATTCGTCTGGTATACTAAAACCTACATAGTCCACCTCTACATCGGCTGTACGACTTGTGGGCTTGTCCAGACAGCAGCATACCTTTATAGAATTTGGTTTTCTTGATAATAGGTTCTCTATTAAATAATGTAGCGTCAACCCCGTATCAACTATATCTTCAACTATCAGTATATCCTTGCCCTCTACCTGCTCATCAAGGTCCTTTAATATACGCACAACACCAGAGGACTTGGTAGAAGCACCATAACTGGACACGGCCATAAAATCCATAGCTAAAGGCAATTTTACCTGCTTAATTAAATCCGAGGCAAATATTACTGCCCCCTTTAAAATGACTATTACAAGCAGGTTCTTTTCCTTGTAATCCTCTGTGATTTGTTGACCTAATTCCTTGACCCTTTCCATCAGCTGCTCTTCGCTTATTAACACCTTTTCCACTTGTTCTAACATTACTTACCTCCAAAATGAAAATTTGATTGAATCCTTTGTTTCGTTTGTGAGCTTGTAATCATCATTCATTTGGTAACCAACTACCCAAATTATATTATCATCATCAGCAAGTAGGGGGACACTATCCCTTTGATCCTTGGGGATTTTCTTATCAATGAAATAGTCCTTAAGCTTCTTCCTGCCTTTCATGCCGAGGGGCTTGAACCGGTCTCCATTTTTGCGTTGCCTAACCTTTAGCCCTCCACTTATTTTTACCCTGTCTACATAAATACAATCATCTGAATATTTTATACTGGCCCCCTCTACCTCTTGGGCGCAAATGGTCATACCCATATCCCCTATGATTACTTTTCCAGGTATATCAAGTGGCACATCAAAATAATCAATCTTGGGCTGGGGCAATTTGTCTGTGATACGGAGGTGTTTGTAGCCTACTTTAGCATACAGGCCTCCTGGTAGGGTGATAACCGACCCTGGTTCAGATGTAATAGCCAGGCCTACAATATCTTGAATATGGGTATAGCTAATCCCCTTTAGGTCGCCCCTAAGGCCCTTTATTGCAAGCCGCAAAAGTCTTTTTTGCAGCCCCTTGTGCAAGGGAAGCAAGAAGTCTAGGTTGATATCCACAAATTCCTGAGTCGTAGTAGACCCCTCTCTAAGTAGCCGGCTACAGTATTGGGTTAGAAAATCATCCTCTTCTAAAGCTATACTAGCAAGCCTTGACAAGCTGTCAACAATCGAAGGATTGTATTCTTCTATTTTGGGTAAAAGCTCATTCCTAATACGGTTTCGCGTATAGTCGGATTCGGCATTTGTTACGTCGATCTGATATGCCAGCCCTTTCCCCTTTAAATAATCCTCTACCTCACAACGGGTTACACATAGGAGGGGCCTTATATATTTCTCGTCTCTGAATGGCTTTATACCAGCTAGTCCCTCGGTACCCGCACCACGAATTATGTTATGAAGTACTGTCTCAGCCTGGTCATCTTTATGGTGGCCTGTTGCAATCTTATTGCTGGATGTTTTTCTCATAACTTCATTGTAGAAATCATACCTGACAATCCTGCCGGTCTCCTCCTCGGATTTTTTCCATTCTGCCGCAAGGGCACTAACATCAGACCTGTGCATATGGAAGTCCATGTCCCACCTTTGGCAAAGTTGCCTGGAGAACTCTTGATCCTCATCTGCCTCTTTACCCCTGAGGCCATGATTAATATGGGCAGGGAAGAGCTCTATCCCTAGGCTTTTTCTATAGGCCTTTAAAATATGTAGCAGCGCTACAGAATCAGCGCCGCCAGATAAGCCGACGACCACACGGTCACCTTTTTTTAACATATTGTGTTTTTTTATGTAGCTACCCACTTTATTGAGCATTTAGGCCATCCATTCTATTCTTTTTCATAGGTTAAAATGATGATTAATAATATTATCATTGTAGCCCATTATATGCCTTATATCAAGATTATAATTTACTCCATACCCTACCGGCTAGGACAGTCATATCGTCCTTGGCCTTATTGCCGGATAAAGCCAGAGCCCTGTCCATGATTGTATCAGCTATTTGCTGTGGATTGTTGGTGTTTAGGTCAGCTATCAGTGAAGCAAGAGCTTTTTCTGCATCCCCCGGAGAAGAAAATGCGTCTAGTATACCATCGGTAGCCAGGATAATTATATCCTCATCCTTGAGTTTAGCACCTATCACATCTGTTTGCACATCCTCTAGTATACCTATGGGAAGGGCGTTGTTCTTTATAATCTGAACCCTGCCCCTGTTATATATAAAGCTGGGCACACCGCCTATTTTTATAAACTCCATACTAGCATCAATAAGGTCTATGACGCAAAGGTCTGCAGTGGCATACATTTCATCCCGTGACCGGAGCATGAGTACGGAATTTATAGTCTTTATGGTAATTGCCTGATCAAAGCCAGCCTCAAAAAAGTTTTCCATAAGGGATATAACAGCACTGCTTTCCTCCTGGGCCCTCGTACCAGAGCCCATCCCATCACTTAGGGCAAGGAGATACTTGCCGTCCTTTATGGGCGTAAAGGAATAGCTGTCGCCACAAACAGTATTGCCGTGCTTTGCCTTCCTTGCTATACCGGTTGTCACTTCAAACTTTCTTGACTCAATAAGACGCAATGTACATTGGGGCCTACCAGCCTGTATACATTCACGGTTTATGCAGCTCATAGGTTTACCCAATATCCTACTTACAATGGGTGCAACACTCTTAGAGCATTCACGTTTTCCCATGCAGGTTTTTTTGGTTATATTCACCTCTATACTGGCACCAGCCTTTTCAAGTACAAGCACCTCCCGTACCCTTATACCCTTGCGGTCTAGCTCCAGATGTATGGATTCCTCCAGGTTTTTTTTAAATTTGACCTCCATATCTATCTCTGCTGCCAGCTGGGTAACCACCCTGCTAATCCCGCTGAGCTGGTCAGCCACAAGCTGACGACAGTCCCCGATTCGACTCTGCCAGTCAAGGTTTGTCCTAT
>DASRNC010000337.1:0-3420 GCA_035647595.1 Bacillota bacterium
AATATAAACATGCCATTATCTTTCTATTATATCTTAATCATATAGACCACAATTCTTATTCTAGTTTCGAAGCAGCCTCATTATCTAAAATAACTAAAGCATTTGGATGGTCCTGGATCACGGATGCTGGTACCTCGGGAGTAACAGGGCCCTTAAGAGCCTTGCGCATTATAGAGGCCTTTCCTTTACCCTTTGCCATCATTATTATCCTACCCGCCTGCATGATTGTCTTAATACCCATGGTAATTGCTTGACGGGGCACCTGGTCTGGGCTGTCGAAGAATCTGGAGTTGGCTTTTATTGTACTGTCTGTCAGATTGGCCATATGAGTAATTGAATCAAAGGGAGTTCCTGGTTCATTAAAGGCTATATGACCGTTAGGGCCAAGGCCGAGTATTTGCAGGTCAATGCCTCCGCTTCTCATTATCTTTTTCTCATAGTCCTCACATTCCCTGTCAATATCTATGGCTTTACCGTTTGGCAGGTTTATGTCCTTGTCATCAACGTTTATATGGCTAAATAGGAGGTTGCACATATAATAGTGGTAGCTACATTTATGGTTTTTTGGGATACCTATGTATTCATCGAGATTAAAGGTTTTAACTTTTGCAAAGCAGACTTCACCGCCCCGATATTTACCTATAAGTCCCCTATATAACCCCTCTGGCGTAGAGCCAGTAGCGAAGCCTAGTACACTAGCAGGTTTATTTTTGATTTGGTTAATAACCTCCTGCATAGCTCTTTGGTCACAAGACTTTTCGCATCCAACAAATATTTCCATTGCAACATCTCCTACCATGTTTTTTAAAAGTAGGGTTATTATATCATAAGCATTGTAAGGATAAAAGAAAAAGGGGGAAAAGCTAAAGCTAAAAAATATCATTAGCATAGGTTTGCGTGGTATAATACTATGCAGGAAGCTATTTTACTTTTTTAGGGAGGGTATAATGCTAAAACGAGAACAATTACGGATGGTTTTAAGAATAGCCTACATAATTATCGGCAGCTTTATATATGCTGCTCCGATAAATGCCCTACTCCAATCTCATAACTTACTTAGTGGCGGTGTCACAGGTATTGCTATGATTTTAAACTACATGGTCAATATCCCCACGGGTCTTACCCTCATTGTGCTCAATATTCCACTGTTTTTCATTGGCTATCGCTATGTTAGCAGGCGCTTCACTTATTTTTCTATCCTAGGCATTACGTCTGCATCCATATTTCTGATAGTAACAGAAGGCTGGGTTATACCTGTGGAGTCCCCACTTGTGGCAGCAATTTTTGGCGGATTAATATCCGGTATTGGTTCGGGCATAGTAATAAGAAATCGGGGTTCCATGGGAGGCACAGATATCCTATCTGTACTCTTATATAAATATTTATCATTAAATATTGGCGGAACGGCCATGGCTTTTAATGCCGTGATCTTAACACTGGCAGCCTTTTTGTTCAATGTTGAGATGGCCATGCTTACCCTGGTGGGCATTTTTATCGCAAATAAGGCAGTGGATGCCATACAGGACGGCTTTAACCACCGGAAAACCATAATTATAGTCTCAGACAAGTATGAGGAGATATCAGCGGAGCTTTTGCAAAAGGTTAAGAGAGGGATCACCCATTTAGATGGCCACGGTGCTTATACTGGCAATGAAAAAAGGTTAATCTATATGGTGGTAAGAACTATGGAGTTGGCCAAGATAAAGGATATTGTCAGAAAAGCTGATCCCCAGGCCTTTTTATCCATAATAGATACAAGAGAGGTCGAGGGCCAGGGCTTTAGCCTGGGGGATTTATTTTAAGGAGGAAGATAAAATGAATTTAAGCGAATATATAGATGACCACAAGGATGAAATAATTAAGTCCGTACAGGAGCTAATAAGGATTAAGAGCGTCAAGGATGTTAGCCTACCGGGCAAGCCCTTTGGTGATGAGATTAATAAATGCCTTGAATATGCCCTATCCTTATCTGAAAGCATGGGCTTTACAGTAAAAAATATTGATGGCTATGCAGGCTATGCTGAGTTTGGCCAAGGCGATGAGACCATGGGTATCCTAGTGCACCTTGATGTGGTGCCGGAGGGTAGCCATTGGACATATCCACCCTTTGAGGCTAGGATTGTGGACAATAAAATATATGGCCGGGGTGCTATTGATGACAAGGGTCCAGCAATAGGTGCCCTCTATGCTATGAAGGCTGTTATGGATTCAGGTATAAAGATGAACAAAAAGGTACGGATGATATTTGGTACAGATGAAGAGAGTGGCTGGCAGGATTTAGAGGTCTACTTTGACAAGGAACCAATGCCCGATTTTGGGATAATACCTGACGGAGAATACCCAGTAATCAATGTTGAAAAGGGGATAATAACCCTTGTGCTAAAGAAGCAATTTGAGCCAGGACAATGTAGCGGATTAAGGATAAAGAGCATAGATGGTGGACATAGGCCCAATATGGTGCCAGACCAATGTAGCTGTTGCTTTTATCCTACAGATGACCAGGATAAAATACTTGCCCACCTACATAGTATGAAGCAATTCTCCGATTATGATATATCAGCAGGCTTTTGCGAGGACAAGGGTATAGAGATAACAGCCAAGGGTATATCTGCCCATGGCAGCACTCCGGAAAGGGGTAAAAATGCAGCCAGCCATATTCTGGCCTTTCTAAGCACAATGGGCCTGGGTAACAGCGATCTGGAACAGTTTATATTGTTTTTAAATAATACTATAGGATCGGATACTAGGGGTAAGGGCTTGAATCTGGAGCTTGAGGATGAGCAATCAGGCCAGCTAACATTAAACCTTGGCAAGCTCTCAATAAACGAGGAATTGGGGGAGGCAGTGATTAATATACGTTTTCCTGTTACCCATAAAAAAGAGGACATTATAAAAAGGGTGGAGGATTCCGTCAAGGATGCAGGAGTAATGGTAGAGGTTTTAGAGTACAATGCTCCCCTTTATGTACCGGAGGACAGCGAACTTGTTACAAGGCTCAAGAAGGTATACACTGAGCAAACAGGCCAGCCTGCAAAGGCACTAGCTATAGGCGGGGGGACATATGCAAGGGCTATAAAAAATGCAGTTGCTTTTGGGGCCCAGTTCCCAGGTACACCAGACCTGGCACATCAAAAGGATGAGTATATAGGGATAGATGACTTAGTCATGCATGCCAAGATATATGCCCATGCCATAAAGGAGCTTTGCGGCCAATAGTAAAGTGAATAAATTAATAAAGAGATTTAATCACCATCCCCGATAGGGCTCCCATAGCCCTATCGGGGGATTTTTTGGGAACAATAAGCAAAAAACACAAATCCTATTGATTACTGTAGAATTAATGGTATAATATGCTATAAGTATATTTATAGGCAGTGAGCTAACAAAACAATAGGAGAAAAGCGAATATATATATTGACC
>DASRNC010000338.1:0-2355 GCA_035647595.1 Bacillota bacterium
AAACCAGCTCTGGCCTGTCAGCTCCACCGCTATTGAGCAGGTTTAGCAGCTTTTCCTTTTCTATATAATCATCATAATTTCCCTGGTATTCCTTAATCTTTTTGTCTTCCAAGACTAAAATACAGTTTGCGATTTTGTTAAGAAAATACCTGTCATGTGTAATTACCAGCATTGACCCGTCATAGTCCTTTAGAGCGTTTTCCAAGACCTCATTGGATGCCATATCCAAATGGTTTGTAGGCTCATCCAGGAGGAGGAAATTGTTTTGCGCCAGCATGAGTTTTGCCAGCATAAGCCTGCCCCGTTCGCCACCGCTAAGGGTATAAATCTTTTTGAATACATCATCGTCCCTGAAAAGAAACAGGGCCAAAGTATTTCTTATCTGTGTAACAGTAAGGTCAGGAAATGCATACGATAGCTCATCAATTAGAGAATTATCCATATTAAGGCTGTCCTGTTCCTGGTCATAATAACCAATATCAATCCCAGTGCCATATTTTATGGCCCCGGAAATAGGCTTTAGACTACCCAATAACAGCTTGAACATTGTTGTCTTACCACTACCATTTGCTCCGATAATACCAACCCTGTCGCCCTTTTTCATATGAAAGGATACATCGTCAAATAACAGATTGTTATCAAAGCCCATACTAAGACCAGCTATATCTAGAACATCTCTGCCACAATGCTTCCCGGCTTTAAATGACAGGCGGATGTCTTCATTGTCTACAGGCCTGTCCTTGGTGGTCATTTTATCAAGCATTTTTTGGCGGCTTTCTGCAGCCTTCACACTTCTTTCCCTATTGAATTGTCTATATCTTTTAATAATAGCCTCTTGTCTTGCTATTTCCTTTTGTTGAAGGGCATATTCCTTATTTTCCTTTGCCCTTTGCTGAGTTTTTTTTCTGCGGTATTCTGAGTAATTGCCAGAAAAGCTAATGCATTTATGGTTTTCTATCTCAAGGATCCGATCGCATAGGCTATCTAAAAAATAGCGGTCGTGGGATATAATAAGTATGGTACCTTGATAGTTTTTAAGAAAAGCCTCTAGCCATTGGACAGCACTTAAATCAAGGTGGTTGGTAGGCTCATCCAGCAAGAGTATTTCTGGCCTAGTAAGCAAAAGCTTTGCCAAGCCAACACGCGTTTTTTGGCCCCCGCTCAATTGCCAAATAGGTTGATTGAATTCATCGGATGAAAAGCCAAGACCCACAAGTACTCCCCGCATCTGACTTTCATAACCATAACCATTTCCTTTTTCAAATTCGTCTAAGACCTTGGCATATCGGCTTGCTAGGTCTTGATAGTCTAAGCTGCTAGTATCCTTGTACTTTGAGATGTCATTTTCCAGGCTACGTATATTTTTTTCTAGAACTAATAATGGCTCATATACATCAAGTAGTTCCTCCCAAATCGTCTTGTCAGAATCTATGGAACTGTTTTGGGGCAAATAGCCCATACTAATATCTTTGGCCTTGTGTATGTTGCCGGAATCATATGGTATTTCCCCGGTGATTATTTCGAAAAGTGTAGTCTTTCCTGTGCCATTAGCACCCACTATACCTGTGCATGTTCCCTTATTTGCAGTAAAAGAAAGATGGTCTAAGACTCTATTTATACCAAACGATTTGCTAATATTCTCACAAGCTAAAACGATCATAGTATTCTCCTCGAATAAATTATATACCCTCCTATAGTAGCAAATATCATTGAGAAATGAAAGTATAGGGTCATTTAAGATGGACCTTTTAAGATTGACACAGCGATGAAAACGATGGTACAATTAAATTGTTAAAATATTATCATTTCGAATGGGAGGCTTTTTAATGTCTAAGGCTAGCAATTATGTGTCTGAGGCTGTAATGCGACGTTTACCTAAATACTATAGGTATCTTGATGATCTTGAAAAGGGCGGCGTTGAAAGGTTATCATCCAAAGAACTAAGCCGTAGGATGGGTTTGACTGCTTCTCAGATTAGGCAGGATCTTAATTGCTTTGGAGGCTTTGGTCAACAGGGTTACGGATACAATGTTTCTGAGTTAAAAAAGGAACTTATCAAGATTTTAGGCCTAGACAAAAAGTATAATCTTATTATTGTGGGTGCGGGCAATATTGGTCAAGCCCTTGCTAATTATGGAGCCTTTGAAAAAGAAGGCTTTTTTATTAATGCATTATTTGACACAAATCCAAAGCTAATTGGTATGTCTATACGTGGTATCAAGATATATGATCTTGATTATCTAGAGGGACATATTGGTGACAACCCCACAGATATAGCGATTATTGCCACTCCTAGGGAAAGGGCCCAGGAAATCACTGATAGGCTGATCGCATGCGATATTAAGGGGATATGGA
>DASRNC010000339.1:0-3962 GCA_035647595.1 Bacillota bacterium
GGGAGTTGCAGTTACATTTGTTATGCAACTCCCATGCCAAGTGCTGTTGTGACTCTTTTTGATACTCCAAGGAAGGGGCATATACCTAAGAAACGTGACATGATAAAGTTATTTACTAAAATAGAGCTTAGAAGGATTACAAAAACACCAATCGTATAATCCATTATAAATCTCCTCTCATCAAAAAAAATAGGCTAAGCTTGCTTCTCACTTTTTTTATCTGTGATTTTGTTAATTAAAGCTAGTACAAGTCCAAGTGTGAAAAATGCTCCAGGTGGCAGTATCATAATGATTGCCGGCTCAAAACTGCCCAATATGCTAATCCCGCTAATTGTACCTTCTCCTAGCACTTGTATTCCAAAGAGCGAACCTGCACCCAAGAGCTCCCTTATCATGCCGAGTAAGGTAAGTGCCAGGGTAAACCCTATTCCCATTCCTACCCCATCCATAAAAGAATGTAGTGGCTTGTTCTTTGAAGCAAAGGATTCTGCACGTGCAAGGATAATGCAATTTACAACTATAAGTGGTATAAACAGTCCTAAGGCTTCATATAGGGCAGGAGTAAAGGCATGCATGACCATGTCGACCACGGTTACAAAGCCCGCAATGATTACTATATAGGCAGGAATCCTTACCTTTTCAGGAATGAAATCCTTTAATAGGGCAATTGCAAGATTGGATAATGATAGGACGAAAATAACAGCAATACCCATTCCTAAACCATTTATAGCAGCTGTGGTTACGGCTAATGTCGGGCACATTCCAAGTACTAGCCTAAATATAGGGTTTTCTTTAACTATGCCATTTGACAAAATATCTTTTATTTTCATTGATTACCACCTCCAGCTACGAGCTCGCTATTGTAATAGTCAATTGCAGCATTTACGGATGCAGTGACTGCATTAGTTGTAATTGTTGCACCTGATATTACACTTACCTCATCACTATCAATATGGGTTTGTGCTGTTTTATCTACATACTGGTCATAAAATTTTGGTTTTTGAGCATTGGCGCCAAGACCTGGTGTTTCCTTGTGTTGCATGATCCGGATACCTTCTACTGTGCCGTCTACATTAATCCCAACTATCAATATAAGCTCTCCGCCATAAGCCATGTTAGCAATTTTCAATGTATAGCCTGATATTCGGCTCTCATTATATGCTTTGTGTACCTCTAAAACCATAGGATATTCTTCTGACTCATTAGTGCTAATATCATCGTCATAACTATAAATGGAATCAAAATGTTCCGCATTAGCAAGGACATCTTTTTGAGCTATTTCATTAGCAGCTTTAATTTGATCTAATATGGGCTGCTCTGTAAACATATTGGTTATAGAAAGAGCAAAAGCTGCCACAACAGTAATCACAAAAAGCTTGAAACCTAGCTTAAAGATATCAGGCATGCCTTTTCACCTCCCCAAATGTTCGAGGCCTGGTAAACTTGTCTATCAATGGTGTAGCTATATTCATCAGCAGTATGGAATAGCTAACGCCCTCAGGATATCCTCCGTATAACCTAATAACCGATGTCATGACGCCGCATCCTATCCCCATAATAATCTTACCCTTTGCAGTGATTGGGGATGATGAGTAGTCGGTTGCCATATAAAATGCTCCTAAAATAAGGCCGCCTAAAATCACGTGATATAGACCACCTTCTAGACCATTCCCACTAAGTAAAGATGTCAATATAAAGGTCGTGGCAATATATGTTAAAGGTATATGCCAGCTTATAACATGTCTTGTTAATAAATAGATTGCACCTATCAAAAGGGCTAAAGTAGAAATCTCTCCTATTGTACCTCCAATATTGCCAATAAAAGAATTGAATAGAGAAGGTAGTGGGTCACTAACTACTTCTGTAGCTCCTGAAATAGTGGTATTTATGCCTGTCATATAGTCAAGTGTTTCAAGTGGTGTAGCAGTGCCTACTGCATCTACATTAGGAATTATCCAAGTAGTCATATGGACCGGCCAGGCCGCCAACAGGATGGCCCGAGATGCTAATGCAGGATTCATGAAATTACTTCCCAACCCGCCAAATACTTGCTTTACTAGGGCTATAGCTATAAAGGAACCGATAACTGGTAGCCACCATGGTGCTGTAGGTGGTAGGTTGTACGCTAGCAATAAACCAGTAACAACAGCACTAAAATCATTGATTGTCACAGGTTTTTTTGTAAACCTTTGGATTAAGGCTTCCGTTAGTACAGCAGATATTATAGCCAATGAGATTACCCATAATGTCCTTAACCCAAAAAAGTATACTGAAGCTATGCCAGCTGGTATTAATGCAATAACCACATCGAGCATAATCCTTGATACTGACCCTTTAGAGCTTATATGGGGAGAAGATGAAACTGTTAGTTTATTCATTCTTGATCCTCCAAAACAACTAAAATTTATTTATAAATGTACAGTCGGATTTTAATTACGTGTTTTGCTTCTTCTTAGCTAAAATTTTTGCCTTGGCAAGTTTTATCGATTGTACGAGTAACCGTTTTGATGGACATATATAAGAGCAGCTCCCGCATTCCATACAGTCCATAGCATGGAGTTTATCCGCTTCTTCATAATGACCAATTAAAGATAATTTTTCTAAGTTAAATGGTAACAAATTCATTGGGCATACCTGTACACATCTACCGCACCTAATGCAGGCAGTCTCATCGGGGATTGCTGCTTCTTCTGCTGTAAATGCCAGTATTGCAGTTGTTCCTTTGGTTATGGGGACATTTAGGTCATAAAGTGCAAATCCCATCATTGGGCCGCCTGATATGACTTTGGCGGGTTCTTCTATAAATCCACCACAATAGTCTATAACATCCTTAAATGAGACTCCTACACGGGCCATAACATTTTTAGGTTCTTTTACGGCTCCGCCCGCCACTGTTATTGTACGTTGATATAGAGGTTCTGATCTTTTAACTGCATCAAGTATAGCAAGAGAGGTCCCAACATTATTGACTATAACTCCTACATCCATTGGTAATGCACCTGAGGGAACCATCCTACCTATACTTGCATGAATCAATTGCTTTTCTGCCCCCTGGGGATATTTTGTTTTTAGTTTGATGACCTTTATTCTGTTATCCTTAGCTGCAGCCTTTTTTATAGCCTTGATGGCTTTAGGCTTATTATCTTCGATGCCAATATAGCCATTATCTGCACCTAAAACCTTCATTATAATTTTGAGCCCCTCTATTACTTTGTGAGGAGTCTCTAGCATTACCCTATAATCATCTGTTAGATAGGGCTCGCATTCTGCCCCATTTAATATGGCTGTATCAATTTTTTTCCCTTGAGGCGGAGATAGCTTTACATGTGTGGGGAAAGCAGCCCCGCCCATGCCCACTATTCCTGCTTCCATTATGATTTCTTTTAGCTCTTCTGGAGTCAACCTTTCAATTTCTGTATTGTCTCTATCCTTAATTGAATCGATTAATGTATCATGCCCATCATTTTCAATAACAATTGATAGGACCTGCCCTCCTGTAGGGCTATACGCCATGTCTATGGACTTAACGGTACCAGAGACACTTGAATGGACCGGTGCGCTGACAAAACTTTTGGGCTGGCCTATTTTTTGACCTAGAAAAACCTTGTCACCCGGGCCTACAAGTGGTTGGCAAGGTGCTCCTATATGTTGCTGGAGGGGTATTACAATCCTTGCTGGTACATCACATAATTCAGTTGCCATATCCTCTGTATAGTGTTTTTTTTCAGGGGGATGTACTCCTCCTCTAAAAGTAAATGCTCTTGCTGACACGTAAATACCTCACTTTTATTTTAGTTAATATGACATAATAAAATAAATTTATACTTGTCTTTGTAGTAAAATGACACTGCTTGGCAGTACCATGACACTGCTTGGCTGTACAATGACACTGCTTGGCAGTAAAATAACCCTCAGAAGTCAAGGACTCTTTAGGGTATCTATTTTTATATAATGACATATAT
>DASRNC010000340.1:0-5495 GCA_035647595.1 Bacillota bacterium
GTTTATTTTATAACACTTTATCCATATTGACAAGATGAAAAAGTGAAATTGTTAAATTAATAACATTTTTTTAAACATAAGACCTACTTTTACTATTGGCTATTCATTTAAGGTTTAACTTCTTATTTCTTTTTAGTCTTCTTTTTTAGGTTTTCTATGATTTCTTTCTCTTCGACAGTTAATATCTTGGACATGTTAACAAGGATGATTAGCTGGTCCCCGTCCCTAATAACACCCGTTAAATATTCCTTGCCGATCTTTGTCATCTTGGGTACTTGGTCAATCTTTGTCGGGTCGAGTCTGTTTATCCCCACAATCTCATCTACTAGGAAACTAACATAGCCCTCATTTACATCAGATACTATTAGTCTAGCCTCTTCGGTATAAGGGCTTTTGCCAACTCTAAACCTTTTCTTCATATCAAGCAAGGGTGCCACACTACCACGATAGTCTATTACACCCTCAATAAAATCCGGGTTGTTGGGAACCTTCGTTGGCTCCTGGAGCAAAATAATCTCCCTGACATCATTGATCTCGGCACCATAGATATCTTCCTCAAGCCTAAACAATATGTAGTGTTTGTTCTGACGTTTTTTCACAAGAACCCCTACCTTTCATCATGTCTTTTATTAGTTTGATATATTCTCATTTATCTTATCATATATTATCATTGAAACCAATAAAAACCTTATGTCATTACAAGATAAGCCTGTATAAACATATCAATATCCCCATCCATAACAGCCTGTACATTTCCAGCTTCGACATTTGTCCGGTGGTCCTTGACCATATTGTAGGGATGGAATACATAGGACCTGATTTGACTGCCCCATTCTATCTTTTTAAGTTCTCCCTTGAGCTCAGCATTTTTCTCTTGGGCCTCTCTCTCCCTTAGCTCAAGTAGCTTTGCCCTGAGCATCTTCATGGCAGTTTCCCTGTTTTGGATCTGTGACCTTTCATTTTGACAGGAAACCACTATACCAGTCTCAAGGTGAGTTATCCTAACTGCTGATTCAGTCTTATTTACATGCTGCCCCCCAGCCCCACTAGAGCGAAATACATCTACCCTAATATCCTCTGGTCTTATCTCTATAGTCATATCATCATCTAGTTCTGGCATAACATCAATTGAAGCAAAAGAGGTGTGCCTACGTCCCGATGAATCAAAGGGTGATATTCTAACAAGTCGGTGAACACCCTTTTCTGCCTTGAGATAGCCATAGGCGTTATCGCCACTTATCTGGAGGGTAACACTCTTGACTCCAGCCTCTTCGCCAGCTAGAAAATCCAGGGTTTTTACATCATAGCCACTTTTTTCACACCACCTTGTATACATACGCAAAAGCATGGATGTCCAGTCCATTGACTCAGTGCCGCCTGCTCCTGCATGGAGGGATAAAATGGCATTGTTGCTGTCGTAGGGGCCCTTTAGCATGGCCTCTAGCTCTATGGCTTCGATTTCATTTTCTAGCCCACCTACTCCTTCGAGGACCTCATCAACTACCGACCCGTCCCCTGCTTCTAGGCCCAGCTCAATAAGAACATCTATATTCTCCAAGTCTGCCATGATTTTATTATATGACTCCACCTTGTCCATTGCTGCTTTTAGCTCCCTATTAGCAGCTTGTGACCTATCCAGATCATCCCAAAAACCAGGCGCGTTCATTTGATCTTCTAGCTCTTCTATTTTAAGCCTGCATCCGGGTATGTCAAAGTGAATCACCTATCTTTAAAAAAGCTTCTTTGACTACCTGTAGTCTTTGCTTTGCCTGTTCTACCTCTATCATGATTAACACAACCTTTCCTGGTTGAATTTTTAGTGAATAAAGTAATCCTGCCTGCTTATCCTAGCCTTTATGCATTAGCACCACAGCACCTTTTGTACTTTTTCCCACTGCCACAGGGGCAAGGATCGTTTCTACCTATTTTTTTTCCCTTTACTACGGTTTTCTTGGCCTGCTGTTCTAATCCTCCACCTCCATGTGTGGCTCTCATGGGCTGTGCTACCCTCTCACGCCTTGGCATTTCCTTGTTTACCCTTACGTGGAATAGTAGTCTTATTACCTCCTCTTGGATGCTGTGGTTCATATTTTCAAACATCTCGTAGCCTTCAAACTTGTACTCTATAACAGGGTTACTTTGTCCGTATGCCCTAAGTCCTATGCCCTGTCTTAGCTGGTCCATGGCATCTATATGGTCCATCCATTTTTGATCTACTATCTTTAATGTTATTACACGTTCTGCCTCGCGCATATTCTCCTTGCCATTTAAGTCCTCCTGCCTTTTATATGCATCCCTTGCATAGGAGATAAAGTAATCCTTAAGCTCCTCTACAGACATTTGGAAGATTTGACTTTCGGTCAGGGTAAACCCTACTTGATCCGACTGCACAAGGACTCTTCCCATATAGTCTACCAGGCCCTTTACATTCCACTCCTCGTAATGGCTAGTAGTATCACCTGTGTATAGCTTTATTGCATCATCTACAAGGGCTTCTAGCATTCCTATGATGTTATCACGCAGGTTTTCACCCTGGAGCACACTGCGGCGCTGGGAGTATATTACCTCACGCTGCATGTTCATAACGTCATCATATTGGAGTACATGCTTGCGTATATTGAAGTTGCGTCCCTCAACCCGCTTTTGTGCCTGCTCTATTTGCTTTGATAAAATGCCATATTCAATAGGCTGGTCCTCTTGCATGCCAAGGCTGGACACCACCGATTTTATCCTGTCGGACCCAAACAAGCGCATCAGGTCATCCTCAAGAGATATATAAAATCTTGAAGACCCAGGATCTCCCTGCCGGCCTGCACGCCCTCTAAGCTGATTGTCTATACGTCTACTCTCATGTCGTTCGGTACCTATGATGTGAAGGCCACCGAGCTCAATTACCTTGTCCCGCTCCTTGGAGGTTTCCCCCTCATATTTTTTTTGTAGGTCTCTAAATATATCTCTGGCCTCTAAAATCTGAGGATCATCGGTTTCGTCAAAGCTGGTAGCAGCATTGACTACATCCTCGGCCATACCTTGTCTTCGCATTTCTCTTTTGGCCAAAAACTCCGAGTTGCCTCCAAGTATAATGTCTGTACCACGGCCAGCCATATTTGTAGCGATTGTCACCGCATTCAACCTGCCCGCCTGTGCAACAATCTCTGCCTCCTTGTCATGGTGCTTTGCATTAAGGACCTCATGGTCTACGCCCCTACGCTTTAACATACTGCTCAAGAGCTCTGAAATCTCAATGGAAATAGTACCTACAAGGGCAGGTTGGCCTATTGCATAGCGCTGGTATATTTCCTCGACTATTGCCCTGTATTTCATCTTTTCAGTCACATATATAACATCGTTGTGGTCTGCGCGAATCATTGGTTTGTTTGTGGGTATTACCACAACATCAAGACCATAGATGGACCTAAACTCATCCTCCTCGGTCTTGGCAGTACCAGTCATACCTGCAAGCTTTTTGTACATCCTAAAGTAGTTTTGGAAGGTAATAGTGGCCAGGGTTTTACTTTCCCTTTGGACATTCACATGCTCCTTGGCCTCTATAGCCTGGTGGAGGCCGTCGCTATATCTCCTACCTAGCATTAATCGCCCAGTAAACTCATCAACTATTATTACCTGGTCATCCTTAACCACATAATCCCTATCCCTAATCATCAAGACTCGTGCCTTCAAGGCCTGATTTATGTGGTGGGATAGCTCAGAATTATCCGGATCTGCTAGATTATCTATCTTGAAATAGTCCTCAACCTTTTCCACACCCTGCTCATTTAGGTTTATTGTTTTTGCTTTTTCATCCATCTCAAAATCCTCATCTTTTTTTAGACGAACAACAAACCGGTCAACCTGAGAATACATTTCAGTAGATTTGTCTCCCGCACCGGATATGATAAGGGGAGTCCTGGCCTCGTCAATTAGGATTGAATCCACCTCGTCAATTACAGCAAAGTTAAGGTCCTTTTGAACCATTTCATTTTTGTATATGACCATATTGTCCCTTAGATAATCAAACCCAAACTCATTGTTTGTACCATAGGTAATATCTGCGGAATAGGCCTCTCGCCTTTGCTCTGCGCTTATGCCATGTACTATCAGACCCACTCTTAGCCCAAGAAAGGCATGTATCCTCCCCATCCACTCACTATGGTAGCGGGCCAAATAATCGTTAACAGTAATAATATGTACACCCTTGCCTGTTAGGGCATTTAGGTATGCAGGCAGGGTAGCAGCCAGTGTCTTGCCTTCACCGGTCTTCATTTCTGCTATACGACCCTGGTAGAGTACTATACCTCCCAGTAGCTGTACGCGAAAATGACGTTGCCCTATAACCCTGATGGCCGTCTCCCTGACCACGGCAAATGCCTCAGGCAATAAGTCATCAAGTGTCTCTCCCTCTTGGAGCCTTTGTTTGAATTCCCCTGTTTTTGCCTTCAACTCATAATCGGTTAGGGCTTGGGTCGAGGGCTCTAGCCCTTCGATTTTGTCAACTGTCTTCATCAGACGCTTGACCTCGCGTTCATTGCTATCACCTAGCAGCCTTTTTAACAGACTCATATATCGTTCTCCTCTTTGCTTATTAATCATTTAATTTTAACATTTTTAATAAAGCAATACAAGGTTTGGGACCCTATAAGGACAAAAAAAAGGAGCCCATGGCTTTTAAATAGCTCATATGACTCCCTTGTCTTATTTCTTTTACTTAGGTCCTACCGGCAGCCCTTTTCCACTAGAGATTGCTTGTTCAAAGGGCTATCTTATCTTGCCCTACATAAACTCCGGTTCTATAAGCCCGTAGTCTCCATCTTGTCTTTTGTATAAAACATTTACTTCATCGGTCTCTGCGTTTGCAAACACATAAAAGCTATGCCCAACCAACTCCATTTGAAGCATGGCTTCCTCTGCCACCATTGGCTTTATAGCAAATCTTTTAGTCCTAACTATCTCTGGCTCAGCATGCCCGTCTAATTTAATGTCTTTACTAAAAATCGGTTTCTCCTTAAAGGCGCTTTGCTTAATACTTTTAGCCAGCTTGGTCCTGTGTTTATGGATTTGACGCTCTAGCTTATCAAGAACCAAGTCTATGGATGCATACATATTGTCGGTCGATTCTTCACCGCGTAGTACATTGCCATTAAAGGGAATAGTCACCTCTACTATATGGCGATTCTTTTCAACAGAAAGGGTAACCTGGGCTTCTGTTTCTGGTCCAAAATACCGTTCGAGTTTTCTGACCTTCTTATCCACCTGGTTTCTTAGTGCGTCAGTAATTGAAATGTTTTTCCCGCTAAGGATTATCTTCATCCGGGTCAGCTCCTTTCATTACTTTAGATACTTAAGCTATTCGACAAAACTCCCACATATTCCTGCAATAAAGTTTTCTGCTACAAGCTTTACTTTGAGTTTATCTGCCTGATGATTTCATAAGGCCTTATCGACTTATTGATTTAATAACCCATCACCCCTAGGTTTAAACATCCCTTATTTTATAG
>DASRNC010000341.1:0-3099 GCA_035647595.1 Bacillota bacterium
ATATTACATTTATACTATCTATTTGTCAACACTATGAATAAAAATTAATAAAAAACGTCAAGCTTTTAAGGATATGATTTGACAATCGGGAAAAATAAAGCTAGAATAGGGACACACACCCCCCACATGGGGAGGGGTCGAAGTGAGATTAATAGACGAAAAAATCAGCCTAACAGAGGTGAAGCTAATTGAAAAAAATATTTAATATAAAAGGAATGAATTGTGCCTCCTGTGTTTCAGGTGTAGAGAGGGCAGTTGCCAGACTTGAAGGCATAGATTCAGCAAGTGTAAATTTGGCCACGGAAAAGCTTGTCGCCGAGTTCGATGGGAGCAAGATTAGCAGTTCGGATATTATAGCTGCAGTAAAAAAGGCAGGCTATGAGGCCCAGGAAGACCAGGATGAAAATATAAGGCAAATTCTCATACCCATATCTGGAATGACGTGTGCAGTATGCTCAGCAAGTGTGGAAAAAAGCATCAGCAAGCTAGCAGGTATAGAAAACGTTGCTGTCTCCTATGCATCAGATAGCGCTAAGGTCTCATATGACTCAAGTAAGGTGAGGGTATCCCAAATAAGGGATGCTATAGTAAGTGCAGGTTATGAGCCCTTAGAGATACAAAGTGGAGATAGGGCTGACGCAGACAAGCAACGCAGGGACAAAGAAGAAAGGAATCTAAGGACCAAGTTTATAATTGCCATAGCATTTGCCATCCCCTTATTTATAATCTCCATGGGCCACATGGTAGGCATGGGGCTACCCTCCCTTTTAGACCCAGAGGTAAACCCCCTTAATTTTGGACTGGTCCAGTTGATTTTAGTACTACCTATTATAGTAGTGGGTTATAGGTTTTATACAGTGGGCTTTAGCAGACTTTTTAGGGGCCAACCAAATATGGACTCCCTCATAGCAATTGGGACTAGTGCTGCAATGCTATATAGCTTCTATACTTTAATTCGGGTTATGCTAGGTGGACATGAACATGCTATGGACCTTTACTTTGAATCCGCAGGGGTAATAATAGCCCTAATACTACTAGGCAAATACCTGGAAACTGTAACAAAGGGCAAGACCTCAGAAGCCATAAAAAAGCTTATGAACCTAACGCCAAAGACCGCTGTCATAATACAAGACGGGAAAGAGATGACAATCCCGGTGGAAGAGGTTGAGCTGGGTGATAGGGTGCTTGTAAAGCCAGGTGAGATTATCCCTGTTGATGGGGTGGTAGTAGATGGCAGGACATCAGTAGATGAATCCATGCTAACTGGGGAGAGCATGCCTGTTGAAAAAGTAAAGGGCAATCATGTGGTAGGTGCCACCATTAATAAAAACGGTGCCATAACGTTTGAGGCGACAAAGGTTGGCAAGGATACTACCCTGGCCAGGATAATAGACCTAGTTGAGCAAGCCCAAACTTCAAAGGCACCCATAGCTAAAATGGCTGATATCATATCTGGTTACTTTGTTCCAATAGTAATTGTAATAGCCATAGTGTCAGGACTTTTATGGTATATCTTCGGCCAAAGTATTGTTTTTTCACTTACGATTTTCACATCCGTCTTGGTTATTGCCTGCCCTTGTGCATTGGGTTTGGCGACTCCTACAGCCATAATGGTAGGTACAGGCAAGGGTGCAGAGTTTGGTGTGCTGATAAAAAGCGGCGAAGCACTTGAGACAGCCCACAAGGTAAAGACTGTGGTTCTTGATAAAACTGGCACTATTACTGAAGGCAAGCCGGAGCTTACCGATATAATAACAAATGGCAGGTTGAGCGAAGATGAGATACTTGGGATATCAGCATCGGCTGAGACAGGTTCTGAGCATCCCCTAGGTGAAGCTATCGTGAACAAGGCCAATGAAAAGGGACTTAAGCTTAAAGGGGCCGATGACTTTTTGGCTATACCAGGCCAGGGCGTTGAGGTCACCATAGACGGGCAGACCGTCCTGCTGGGCAACAAAAGGCTGATGATAGGCCGGGACATAGGGATAGATATGCAAGAAGAGTCTGATAGGCTGGCCCAAGAGGGTAAGACACCTATGTATGTCGCTATTGACAATTCTTTAGCTGGAATAGTTGCGGTAGCGGATGTCATGAAGGCAAGCAGCAAAAAAGCAGTAGAAAGACTCCAGGGCATGGGTATTGAGGTGGTAATGATGACAGGTGATAACAGGCGCACTGCAGAGGCTATAGGTAGACAAGTCGGAATAGATAGGGTCTTGGCAGAGGTCCTGCCTAAGGATAAGGCTGATGAGGTTAGGAAACTACAGGAAGAAGGCAAGATAGTAGCTATGGTTGGTGACGGCATAAATGATGCACCCGCACTTGCCCAAGCGGATATCGGTATGGCCATTGGTTCAGGTACAGATGTGGCCATGGAATCATCTGATATTGTGCTTATGAAAAGTGATTTGATGGATGTGCCTACTGCCATAATGCTCAGTAAGGCTACAATAAGAAACATTAGGCAAAACCTTTTCTGGGCTTTCGGCTACAATACACTGGGGATACCAATAGCAGCAGGTCTCCTATATGTATTTGGAGGCCCCCTACTAAACCCCATGGTTGCTGCCGCAGCTATGGCATTTAGCTCAGTTTCAGTTTTAACTAATGCATTGAGGTTAAAGAGATTCAAACCATTTAAGGCAAATGCTTGATTGCGGGAGGGGCAAGCAGGTGGCCATAAAAAAAGCTGGGAGGGATATGAACTGGATAAGGATGTTAAGCAAGAGCTACTAAACCTTTTAAAGACTTCGAGGGGTCAAATAAGTGGCATCATAAAAATGCTAGAGGATGACCGGTATTGTGTTGATATTTCCAAGCAGCTACTGGCAGTCCAGGGGCTGCTCAAAAAGGTCAACCAGAAAAACATTGATCAGCATATAAAAAATTGCGTCAAAGAAGCAATCATCGAGGGTCAGGGTGATGAAAAAATTGATGAAGTGCTTGAATTGATCGACATATACGCTAAATAAGAGAGTCCTTCATTATACTTCTATCCCGTATAATAGTCATAGAAACCTTATATTTAAAAAATTTTAGCATAAAGGAAGACGTGTTTATTTCTAAACACGTCTTATTTACAATATGCCCTATTTATCT
>DASRNC010000342.1:0-2162 GCA_035647595.1 Bacillota bacterium
AAATTTGTCAAGTTTTTCTTAAGAATTGCCATATATCATATCTATAGGTCTATTGCAAAGACCTATCAAGCTAGTGGAATACAAGGAAAGTGGTGAATAGAAAATGCAGCTGGAGCTTAAATTAGAAAAGCTAAACAAAAGCTATGGCAGTAACCATGCACTAAAGGACTTTACCTACAAATTAACGGAGGGCGTATATGCCTTGCTTGGACCTAATGGGTCAGGCAAATCCACCCTAATGAATATCATAACCGACAATCTCCTACCAGATAGCGGTGATATTTTATACAGCCACTCGTTTCCTTTACTATATGGCAGCCCTTAAAGGACTGACAAGAAAAGAAGCTAATGAGCAGATACCTAGGCTCCTACAATTGGTAAACCTCTGGGATGAAAAAAACAAGAGGCTAGGGTCCTTTTCCGGTGGTATGAAGCAGCGCATCCTCATAGCCCAAGCTATTTTAGGCGACCCAAAAGTCTTGATTTTAGATGAGCCTACTGCAGGCCTAGATCCCAAGGAGCGTATCCGAATACGAAACCTTATATCTGAAATTAGCTTTAGCAGGATTGTCCTGATAGCTACCCATGTTGTAAGTGACATTGAATACATAGCCAAGGATGTACTACTTTTAAAAAAAGGTGTAATAGTAGATAGCGGCCATCCCCACAAGCTAGCCCAAAAAATAGAGAACAATGTATACCTACTAAAAGCCCCCCATGGCCAATTGCCCGTCCTTCAAAAAAAATTCAGGGTAGGTAATATTTCAAAAGACCTTAACAATATTTATGTGAGAATAGTATCTGACCAAGCCCCTACAGGCTATAGCTACTCTGAAATAAAGCCAACCCTTGAGGACGTCTATCTTTCCATCTTTGATACAGAGGATATATCATGAGTATTGTAGCAAAAGAATTGATCAAGGTATTTACAAATAAATCGGTATTGTTTATCTTCACCTTGCTTATCGTATTAAATGGTGCACTTTTGTATGTAAATGAGTACACAGCTGACCTATCATATCAACCATCAGCCTATAAAGAACTGCACCAAGACATCAAAGGCCTATCCAATGAAGATGTCCTAGACAAGCTAGAGGCTGACTATAATGAACTCTCCTTTTACCTAGAGCTTATGATAGATCAAAATATAAATAGCTCTCAGGACAGCTTGATTGAGAGGTACACTGATTTGGATGTGCCTAGCCTGGTTGAAAAGTATAACAACAATAGCTACCTAAAGTACACAGACAATTATTTTTTTGAAACAGAATTGTACCGGCAGGTATTAGAAGATGCTAATGGTATTGTAAACTATGATGCCTACCTTAAGAAAATAGATGATGATGCCAAGATAATGACCTCAGTATCAATATTCGTAAAGCCAGATACCTTTGCATATAGGAATATTAAAAAAATGCCCTTGGATTTTTCTCATCTTAAGGGTAATAGGCTATCCATTGATACTTCAAAGGGGCTTAAGCTAGCAACAGAGAGTCTAACAACAGATATCATTGCCCTAGTCTTGATTTTAGCTGTATGTATGACACTTATAACAAAGGAGAAGGAGCAGGATTGCCTTAATCTTGCTAAAACAACCTATAGGGGTAGAAGGCCCCTTGCTGCATCAAAGCTGGTAGTTGCCTTTATTTCATGTGCTTTTATAGGGCTAATGCTCTATAGCGTCAACTTTGCATTTGGATATTTTGCATACGGCTTTGGGGATTTAGGCCGATATATACAGTCCCTTTCAGGCTATATTGGCTCAGCCCTAAACATAACAGTTTTTCAATACCTGGTCTTGTTCCTTATAGCAAAGCTTTTAGTATATATGCTAATTAGCTTGATAGTCTTAACTGTCAGTATACTAGTTAACTCATCCATAGGGGTATATATCGTTAATGTAGTTATATTCGGCCTAAGCGGTATTTTATATTATACGATTCCCGCTACATCGGTTTTCTCTGTATTTAAGTATATAAACATCATCGCCTTTTTAGATACCTTTAAATTGTTTGCATCCTATAGAAACCTTAATTTCTTTGCTATGCCAGTTAACTACATATCATGCTTTATCCTTGCTGTAGTAGCGGGTTTAGTCCTATTGTCAGCTATCTCTATTGCATTATTTAGCAAGCAGAAAAGCATAAGGATAGCTGCAAGGC